>DATAQE010000042.1:0-52731 GCA_036264835.1 Candidatus Elarobacter sp. | reverse complement strand
CTTCTGCTGGCCGATCCCGGGCAGCGTCTTGAGGAAGACGTGATCGCCTTCGTCGATCGCGCGCGCGATCCGCGCCATCGGCGCGGAGAAGGCGCGCGCCGCGGATTTCGGGCCGATCGACGCGACCGACAGCAGCGACTCGAAGAACTCGCGCTCGATGCCGTTGGTGAACCCGAAGAACGTGAACCGCCCGGCGTTCCCGTCGATCGCGAGATGGTGATACACCTCGAGCGTCACCGAGGTGCCGGCATCGGGGACCTTCGTCGCGATGCTCGGCGGCAGCAACACGTCGTACGCGAGCCCGCCGGCCTCGACGCGCACGGAGTCGGCCGCGCGCTCGAGCACGGTGCCGGTGATTCGGGAGAACACTACGCGAGCCGGGTCGCGCGGCTGCGCCGCTGGGGCATCACGACGCCGAGTTCGGCGAAGCGCCCGCGTTGTGCTTCCACATTGGCGAAGGCGATCGCGAGCGCGAGCGCGTCGGAGACGTCGTCGGGCTGCGGCGGCGCGGCAAGGCCGAGCAGCTGGACGACCATCCCCTTCACCTGCGACTTCGCCGCCGAGCCGCTTCCGGTCAGCGCGCGCTTCACCGAGGCGTGCGCGAGGTCGTGGAGCGCGACGCCGTGCATCCCGGCGACCAGCGCCAGCACGCCGCGCGCGTGCCCCATCAGCACCGCGGTCTGCGGGTGCTCGTACGCCGTCCACAGCTCTTCGACCACCATCGCGTCCGGCCGCGTCGCGCGCACGACCTCCGTCATCGCGTCGTGGAGCTGCACGAGACGGCGCTCGAGCGGCTCCTTCGGGTTCGGCTGCAGCACACCGCCCTCGATCAGCCGCAGCGCGCCGTCGCGCGCCTCGATCACGCCGTAGCCCGTCGTGCGCAAGCCCGGATCGACGCCCAGGATGCGCCGCGCGGTCACTGCCCGCCGGACCGCATGATGGTGAGGTTCACCGACTCGCCCGGCGTCAGCACGCTGTTCGCCTCGGGCTCGGTGCGCACGACCTTCCCTTCCTCGAGCGAGCTGTCCGCGGTGTAGACGAGGTTGCCGATCTGGTAGCCGGACGCGATCAGGGCGCGCTTCGCGTCGTCGAGCGTCATCCCGGTGACGTCGGGGACCGAGCCGGGGACGCTCAGGCGGATCGTCACCTTCGCGCCCTTCTTCGCCTTCGCGCCGGCCGGCGGGTCTTGGCTCGCGATCTTGCCGGTCGGGTTCGCCGCGTCTTGCTGGTACGCGAGCGCCGGCGTGAAGCCCGCGCCGCTGATCGCCGCCTGCGCCGCGTCGGGCTCCTGGCCGACGACGTTCGGCACCGCGGCGCTCTGCGGGCCGGTGCTCACGATCACGTTCACCGACGCGTTCGGCTGCGCGGTCGACTGCGGCTGCGGATCCTGCGAAGCGATCATGTTCGCGGGGATCGTGTCGCTCGCGGTCTGCTGCTCGACGTTGAGCCGAAGCCCGAGCTTGGAGAGCGTCGTGCGCGCCTTGTCGACCGGCATGTTCACCACGTCCGGGACGAGGATCGGCTGCACGCCCTTCGACACCGTCAGCGTGACGACCGAGTTCTGCGCGATCTGCGCCGAGACGGGCGGGCTCACGTCGATGACCTGCTGCGCCGGTACGGTCTCGTCGAACTTCTCGACGATCTTCGCCTTGAGCTTCGCGTTCTGCAGCGTGCGGGTCGCGTCGGCGACGTTGTAGCCCTTGACGTCGGGGACGGCGACGCGCGGCAACCCGCCCGAGACGAACAGCGTCACCACGGCGTTGCGCGCGAGCTTCGCACCCGCCGCGGGATCCTGGCGGATCACGTGATCGCGCGGAACCGTGTCGCTGTTCTCGCCGACG
Source organism: Candidatus Elarobacter sp. (assembly GCA_036264835.1). Taxonomy (GTDB): domain Bacteria; phylum Vulcanimicrobiota; class Vulcanimicrobiia; order Vulcanimicrobiales; family Vulcanimicrobiaceae; genus Vulcanimicrobium. The sequence continues at coordinate 50,890 of DATAQE010000042.1, read as the reverse complement.
GTCTTCGACTGCAAGCCGCGCTGCGCGAGCTCTTGCGCGGCGCGCGAGGCGCTCATCCCGTGCAGATCGGGGACGTCGACCGCGGTCCCGCCGCCGCCGCCCGTCCCGCGCAGCGCGAAGTAGCCGATCAGGATCGCGAGCGCGAGGAGCACCGGGAACACGATCCAGCGCCGGTCGGGACCGCGCGCGATGTACTCGCCCTCGATCACGCTGTCGGTAACCGGCAGCGTCGCGGTCTGCGGGCGGTCGGGCGCGGTCGAGCGGCGCGGCGGCGGGACCGGCGGCTTCACCGCGCCGATCGACATCGTCGGCGCCTCGCTGAACGCCGGGCCCTCGAGCGGCGCGTGCGGCTTCTCGCGCGCCTCGCGCAGCGCGCTCGCGAGCTCGGTCGCCGACGCATAGCGCTCCTGCGGGCTCTTGCGCAGGAGCCGAGCCACGATCGAGGCGATCGCCGGGCTGACCCCGGTCGTCGCGGGATCGATCAGCGGCGGCTCCTCGGAGACGTGCTTGAGCGCGACCGCGACCGCGTTGTCGCCGCTGAACGGGAGCGAGCCGGTCAGCATCTGGTAGAGCACGACGCCGACCGAGTACAGGTCGCTGCGCTCGTCGAGGTCGTGGCCCTGCGCCTGTTCCGGCGAGATGTAGGCGACGCTCCCCATCACCATCCCGGGCTGCGTGACGCCCAGCGTGTGCTCCGAGACCGCGCGCGCGATCCCGAAGTCGCTCAGCTTGACGACGTCGTCCTTGGTGACGAGGATGTTCGCCGGCTTGACGTCGCGGTGCAGCAGCCCTTGGCGGTGCGCGTAGGCGAGCCCGCTCGCGATCTGGATCGCGTAGTCGACCGCGACCGGCTCCGGCAGGACGCGCTCGTCGCGCATGATCTCCCCGAGCGTCGAGCCGTCGACCAGCTCCATCACGATGTAGTACGAGTGGTCCTCGCGCCCGAAATCGAAGACGTTGACGATGTTCGGGTGCGAGAGCTTCGCCGCCGCCTGCGCCTCGTACGAGAACCGCTTGACGAAGTCGTCGTCGCTCGCGTACTGCTCGCGCAGCACCTTGATCGCGACCCGGCGGCGCAGCAGCGTGTCGGTCCCGACGTACACGTTCGCCATCCCCCCGTTTCCGAGGGTCCCGTCGACGCGGTACCGGTTGTTGAAGATGCGCTCGGCGGAGGGATTGGTGGGGTTCACGGTCGGCGCTTAACTTCGCGACCGGGCGAGCGCGACCCGCAGGACCTCCCGGGCGATAGGGGCGGCATAGGTTCCACCGTACCCGACGTTCTCGACGACCACCGCGACCGCGACGCGCGGCGCCTCGGCCGGCGCGAAGGCGACGAACCACGCGTGCGAGCGGCCGTGCGGGTTGGTCGCGGTCCCCGTCTTCCCGGCGACGGTCACGCCGGGGAGCTGGGCCGCCGTCCCCGTACCGCGCTTGACGACCTGGATCATCAGGTCGCGCACCTCGTGCGCCGTGTCCGCGGAGATCGGCTGCGCGATCGTCTCGGGGCGCGTCGCGATCCCGGTCTCGCTCCCGGCGATCTGCCGCACCAGGTACGGACGCGGGGTCGTCCCGTCGTGCGCGATCGTCGCGCCGATCAGCGCCATGCGCATCGGCGTGACGAGCAGCGAGGCCTGCCCGAAGCCGAGCTGTGCGAGGATCCCGGCGTAGACGTCCTTCTTCGCCGGGACGCGGTCTCGCGTCACCGGCAGGTCGAAATCGACCGGCTGCCCGAGCCCCCACTTCGCGGCGTACTCGAACCACTTGTCGGTCCCGATCTTCAGCGCGATCTGCGCGAAGTCGACGTTCGAGCTGAGCGCGAACGCGCCGGCGAGATCCTGCGTCCCGGTCGTCTCCTCTTCGTCGTTGTGGACGGTGAAGTTCCCGATGGTCAGCCCGCCGTAGTCGCTGAACGTCGACTGCGGCGTGATCACGCCGGCGTCGAGCGCGTCGGAGGCGGTGACGATCTTGAACGTCGAGCCCGGCGGATAGAGCCCTTGCGTGGTGCGGTCGAGCAGCGGCGAGGCGGGGTCGTCGTGCAGCGAGGGCCACAGCGCGTCGAGCCGGTTCGGGTCGTAGGACGGGACCGAGGCGATCGCGAGGACCGCGCCGGTCCGGGGGTCGAGCACGACGCCGGCGGCGCGCGCGTGCTTCGAGAGCCCGGCGACCAGCGCGCGCTGCACGACGAGGTCGATCGTCGTGACGACGTCGGCGCCGCGCGGCGCACCGTGCGTCCCGGCGAGGATCTCGCGCAGCTGCGTGAGCGGGTCGACGGCGTCGGTGTGCGCGGTGAGCGCGCGGTCGAACGCGTCCTCGACGCCCGAGGTGCCGTAACGCGCCGACGCGTAGCCGACCGCCTGCGCGACGAGCGCCGAATGCGGGTAGACGCGCTTGGCGCCGTGCGAGACCGCGAGCGGCTCGCCGTCCGAGGCGAGGATCGAGCCGCGCCCGACCGCGATCTGCGTGTGCCGCGGATTGTACTGGCTCTGCGAAAGCTTGGGCCCTTCGACGACCTGAATCCACAGCTGCCGCACGGCGAGCAGCGCGAACAGGATCACGAAGACCGCGCCGAGCCGCGCGATCGATCTGTCGGTCAGGATTGCTCTCCCGGGCTCGGGACTTCGCCGCGATCGTTCCGTTCGCGCAGCAGCGTGTAGCCGCCGGCGGTGCGGACGGCGAGGTGCGCGTGGCCGGGGTCGCCGGCGATCGCATCGTTCAGCAGCTTGTGCGCGAGCTCGTCGTCGAGGCCGTCGATCGCGAGGACCGCGTCGACGCCGACGTCGTCGAGCAGCGGGCCGGCGACGTACGCCGCGTGCGGGATCGTCTCCCACAAGCGCTCCTCGTACGGCGCGTCGCGCCACGGGCCGCGCTTCCCGAACACCGTCGCGTGGTAGTCCCACGCGCACAGCCGCCGCTCGTTCCACACGAAATGATCGCGCACGCAGGTGCGGCGGCAGATCGCGCACTGCGTGAGCTGCTCGGGCGGGTGCGCGAACGCGTCGAGGATGTCGTCGGAGAGATCCTCGGCGTTGACAATCGTCTCTTCGGTGAGCACGGATGGGACCGGCGCCGACCAGCCGATCCGTGCGAGCAGCTCCAGCTCGCGCAGCGACGAGACGAACGAGCGCTCGTCCGAGGGATCGAAGGTCTGATCGGTCCAGCCCGCCAGGTTGTCGGCAGCGACGCCGACCCGTTGCCAGTTCTCGCCGAGGACGACGCCGATCGGCGTCCACGCGAGCGGGACGAGCCACGCCGTCACCTGGCGGTTCTCGGGGACCAGGCTCGAGGTGAACGCGAGCGTGCTGGCGTTCCCGCCGAGCACGTACGCGCGCGCGTCGGGCTTGACGGGTTGCTCGGCCGGTGAAGTCACAACCGCTTCGCGTACGGCGCGGCGTGGGTATGATCCCGCCGCTATGAATGCACCACGCCCGCTCACGCTCCTCGCCGGCGTCGCATTGATCGGTCTCGGCGTCTCGCTGATCGCCCGCTCCGGCACGGGGGAGGACGGCGAATCCGGCGACGGCGGATTCGAGCGGAATCGCGACGCCAGCGTCCCGTACGGCGCCGGGACGCGCATCGAGAAGGCGTTCACCATCGAGTGCCCGGCCGAGGAGCTGTACGCGTACTGGCGCCGGCTCGAGAACCTGCCGAGCATCATGTCGCATCTGCAGACCGTCGAGGACCTCGGCGGCGGGCGCTCACGCTGGACCGCGAAAGGCCCCGCCGGCGTCCCCGCGAGCTGGGAGGCCGAGATCATCGACGACACGCCCGGCGAGCGCATCTCGTGGCGCTCGGTCGGCGGGACGGTCCCGAACGCCGGCTCGGTGACCTTCACCGAAGCGCCCGGCGAGCGCGGGACCGAGCTGCACGTCGAGATGGAGTGGGCGCCGCCGGGCGGCCCGCTCGGCAAGTCGTTCGCGAACCTCTTCGGCAGCGATCCGGGGCTGATCGTCGAGAGCGATCTGCGCCGCTTCAAGGCGACGATGGAGGCCGGCCACTACGCCGTCAACGGAACCGATGTGAAGTCGTGAGAGCAGTCACCTACCGCGGCACCGGGAAGGTGACCGTCGAGACCCATCCGGATCCGGAGATCCTCACGCCGTACGACGCGATCGTGCGCGTCACGTCGACCGCGATCTGCGGCTCCGACCTGCACATGTACTCGGGCTACATCCCGACCGTGAAGAAAGGCGACGTCTTCGGCCACGAGTTCATGGGCGAGATCGTCGAGGCCGGCAGCGAGGTCAAGAAGGTCGCGGTCGGCGACCGGGTGCTGGTGCCGTTCACGATCGCGTGCGGAAACTGCATCCACTGCCGCAACGGGATGACATCGCTCTGCGACAACTCGAACCCGAACGCGTGGATGGCGGACATGCTGCTCGGCTACACCTGCAGCGGTCTGTACGGCTACTCGCACGCGTTCGGCGGCTATCCCGGCGGACAGGCGGAGTACGTGCGGATCGCGTGGGCCGACGCCAACGCGTTCAAGGTCCCCGACGAGATCCCCGACGAGCAGGCGCTCTTCCTCACCGACATCTTTCCGACCGGATATCAGGCCGCGGAGCAGGCGGACATCGCGCCGGGCGACACCGTCGCGGTGTGGGGCTGCGGCCCCGTCGGCTGGTTCACGATCCAGAGCGCGTTCCTGCTCGGCGCGGAGCGCGTGATCGCGATCGACCGCATCCCGTACCGCCTCGAACGCGCGCGCGCCCTCGGCGCCGACACGATCAACTTCGAGGAAGACGACGTCGTCGAGACGCTCAAGACCACAACCGCGGGGCGCGGCCCGGACCGCGCGATCGACTGCGTCGGGATGGAAGCGCACTCGTTCGCGCCCGACAACGTCGCCGACAAGCTGAAGCAGACGGTGAAGCTGCAGTTCGACCGCGCGCACGTGATCCGGCAGGCGATCTACGCGGTCGGCAAGGGCGGCGTGGTGTCGGTGCCCGGCGTCTACGCCGGCTTCATCGACAAGTTCCCGATGGGGGTCGTCGTCAACAAGGCGCTCACCATCCGCAGCGGCCAGACGCACGTCCACAAGTACGTGCCGAAGCTGCTGGAGCTGATCCAGGACGGCCGGATCGACCCCAGCAAGGTGATCTCGCACGTCCTCCCGCTCGAGTCCGCGCCGCAAGCGTACAAGATGTTCGTCGACAAGGTCGACGACTGCGAGAAGGTCGTCCTCAAACCGTTCGCGAGCGCGGCGTAGCGGCCGCGCCGCCGGGGAGGAAGCTTCTCCGGCGGCGCGGCAGCAAGCCGCGTGCCCGACATCCTGCTGCTGAACGGACCGAATCTCGGCCGGCTCGGAAAACGCGTCCCCGAGATCTATGGGACGACGACGCTCGCCGAGATCGAGGCGTTCGTGCGCGCCGTGACCGAGCCCGCCGGTTTCGGCGTGATCGCGAAGCAGAGCGACAGCGAAGGCGAGCTCATCGGCATCCTGAACGCGCACCGCGACTGCGCCGGCGCGATCGTGAACCCCGCGGCGCTGATGATCGCGGGCTGGAGCCTGCGGGACGCGCTCGAGGACTTCGGGCGGCCGTGGGTCGAGGTGCACATCAGCAACATCTACCGGCGCGAGGAGTTCCGGCAGAAGTCGGTCCTCGCGCCGCTCGCCTCCGCGGTGATCGTCGGCGCGGGACCGTACGGCTACGTGCTCGGCGCGCACGCGCTCGTGCACATCCTGACGGGCGCGGCGTAGGATGGAGTCCGCCCCGCCGCTCGCCGGCATCCGTGTCGTCGAGGTCGGCAACTTCATGGCCGTGCCGTTCTGCGGCATGCAGCTCGCCGATCTCGGCGCCGACGTCATCAAGGTCGAGAACCCCAGCGGCGGCGATCTGACCCGCGCGGCCGGGCCGTTCATCGGCGGCGAGAGCTCGAACTTCGTCCGGCTGAACCGCAACAAGCGCAGCATCGCGCTCGACCTCAAATCCGCCGACGGGAAAGCGCTCTTCGAGCGGCTCGCGGCGAGCGCGGACGTCGTGATCGAGAACCTGCGGCCGGGGACGATGGAGGGACTCGGCCTCGGGCACGCCGCGCTCTCCGCGAAGTCGCCGCGGCTGATCTATCTCGCCGCGACGGGGTTCGGGAACGACGGGCCGTACGCGCAGCTCGCCGGGCTCGACATCATTGCGCAGGCGATGTCGGGGCTGATGAGCATCACCGGCGAGCCGAACGCGCCGCCGGTGAAGGTCGGCGTCCCGATCGCCGATCTGACGTGCGCGCTGTACGGGACGATCGCGGTGCTCGCGGCGCTGCGCGCGCGCGACCGCGACGGGCGCGGACAGTTCATCGACGTCTCGCTGCTGGAGTCCGCGACCTCGCTCGCGGTGTGGGAGGCCGGGCGGTACTTCGCGACCGGCGAGGTTCCGAAGCCGTCTGGTTCGGCGCATCAGGCGATCGCGCCGTATCAGGCGGTGCGCGCCTCCGACGGGTGGTTCACCTTCGGCGCGAACACGCAGGCGCACTGGCTGCGCGCGTGCGCGGTGTTCGGGCTCGACGAGCTCGCGAACGACGAACGGTTCGCGACCAACGAGCAACGTCTACGGAACCGTGACGCGCTGATCACGGCGATCGAGCGCGTGACGACGACGCAGCCTTCGGCATATTGGACGGAGCGGTTGAGCGCCGCGGGTCTGCCGGCGGGGCCGATTCTGACGTTCGACCGCGTCTTCAACGACCCGCATCTACTGCAGCGCGAGTACTTCACCGACGCGCCGCACCGCACGCTCGGACCGGTGCGCCAGCTCGGTTCGCCGATGCGGCTCTCCGCGACGCCGGTGCGGATCCAGCGCGCGGGGCCGGTGCTCGGCGGAGACTCCGCCGACGTCCTGCGCGAGATCGGTCTCGGCGAGGACGAGGTCGCACGGCTCGCGCGCGAGGGCGTGACGGTGCTCGGATGATTCGCGTCGAGCGCCGCGAGCGCGGGATCATCTGGGTGATCGTCGATCGGCCGGAGGCGCGCAACGCGATGACGTTCGCGATGTGGCGGGAGCTGCGCGAGACGGCCGAGTCGCTCGCGGGGGACGCGTCGGTGCGCGTCGTCGTGCTCACCGGCGCCGGAGTTGCGGCGTTCGTCGCGGGGACCGACATCGCGGAGTTCCGTGCGTTCGGCGGTGCGGACGACGGGGTCGCGTACGAGTCGCGCATGGATGCGGTGATCGGCGCGCTCGAAGCGATCCCCGTGCCGACGATCGCCGCGATCGCCGGCGCGTGCACCGGCGGAGGCGTCAGCGTTGCGGCGACGTGCGATCTCCGGATCGGCGCGCCGAACGTGCGGATCGGCGTCCCGATCGCGCGAACGCTCGGCAACTGCATCTCGCTGCGCAACGTCGCGCGCGTCGCCGAGCTGATCGGCCTGGACCGCGTGAAAGCGCTCTTGCTGACCGGCGTTCTGCTCGGCGCCGACGACGCACTGCGCGCGGGATTCCTGACCGAGGTCGCGCCGAGTGACGGCGCGCTGCACGCGCGCGCGCAAGAGCTGGCCGAACAGATCGCGGGGCTCGCGCCGCTGACGCTGCGCGCGAGCAAGGAGATGGCGCGCCGCCTGCGCGCGTCCGCTGCGGCGTTGCCGGACGACGAGGACCTGATCCGGCTCTGCTACGGCAGCCGGGATTTCCGCGAAGGGCTCACAGCGTTTCTCGACAAGCGCCGCCCGGAGTGGACCGGGACGTAGCGCCCGGCGTCAGAGCGGCTCGAGCCGCGGCTGCTTGAGCTCGGGGACGAAGTACTCGCCGCGCGGGACCGCGACGTCGGTGACGAGCACGACTCCCGAGCGGTTCTCGAGGAGCGGGAGCAGGACGTCGAGGATCGGGTCGACGTGGTCGCGCGTCACCACGGTGACGATGACCGCCATGTCGCCTTGGTGCGGACCGTGATGGCCGAAGCCGTGGACGCCGGGGATCAGCGTGTACCCGGTCGCGTGGCGGCAGATCACGCTGCAGGCGGCGTCCAGCTGCTCGCGCTCGAGGACGACCTCGATCCGCTTCATCGTGTTCATGATACGGCGGCGCATTGCGATGCTTGCTTATCCGGCCGCCCGCCGTTCGCCTACAACGGCGGGGCGGCGTCGTGCCGGCGCGTGCGGAGGAAGACGTAGCCGAAGACCGCGACGAGCGCGACGACGAGTGCGGCGCTGACGGTCAGATCGCCGACCGGCGAATGCCAGCCCAGGACCTGCGCCATCTCGTAGAGCGCGACCGCGACCGCTAGCGCGGTGACGGCGCCGATCCAGACGCGCATGAGCGCCGGCAAGCGATGCGAGCGGTACGAGATCAGCCGGTGCACGAGGACCGAGTCGAGCGTGTCGGTGCAGATCATCCCGGCCGAGAACATCGTCCCGACGAGGAGCGCTCCCGCGACGCCGGCGTCGGCGGCGAACGCGACGGCGTACGCCGCGAGCTGGCTCGATGTCTCGAAGCCGAACCCGAACAGCAGCCCGATCGGGATCGCGAGGAACGCGCTCGATCCTTCGCGCAGCGAGCGCGGGAGCAGCCGCGTCTTCGCGCCGCTCATTCGCGTCCCTCCGCGGCGCAACGAGTACAGGTTCATCGCGGCGACGATCAGCAGCACGACGATCGAGATCCACGTTCCGGCGCGTTCGATCGCGGCGCCGTGCGCGGCGAAGCGCGTCCCGAGCAGACCGACGAGCGCGGAGATCGCGAGGACCATCACCGTGTGCCCGCCGGCAAAGAGCGTGCCGGTGAACCGGCTCAGCAGCGGCGTGCGGACGTACGCGTTGCGCGTGACGTTGTCGATCGCGGCGAGATGATCGGGATCGGCGCCGTGGCGCATCCCGATCACGAACGCGGTGAACGCGCCCGGCCAGATCATGCGTCGGCGTCCACGGGGTGCTCGGGCACGATGGAGCCCTATGCCCCGGCGGGCGCCGAATCCCGCCGGAGCGACCGGCGAGGATCAGCCGCCGCCGGTGCCGCCCGGGATCGAGACCGCCTGCTGGATGAACTGCCGCCACGCGGCGTCGACCTGCTCGGCGGAGAGCGCGTGCGAGAGGTCCGGCCCGCTGCCCTTCTTCATCATCTTGTCCATCGCGACGCTCTTGCAGACGAGCGCGGTCTTCGAGCCGCCCATCATCGTCGCGGTCGGCTTCTCACCGGCCGCCGCGGGACGGCACACCATCGTCGCCATCTTCGGCGCCATCGCGTCGTGGCTCATCGCGTTCCCGCCCATGGCGTCGTCGGCCAGCGCGAGCCCGGGCATCGCGAGCGCCGCGCAAGCGAACGCCGCGGAGAGAAATCGCATCGTCATCGTATCCTCCGGTTCGGACGCACTCGTCGCGCCCCGCACCACGGTACCGCACGACGACGAACCCGCGCGGTAAGCGCGCTTACGTAGCCGCCTAGAACGCGCGTTTCGTGTCGAGGAGGATCGTCACGGGGCCGTCGTTGACCAGCTCCACGGCCATGTCGGCGCCGAAGACGCCGGTGGCGACGTGCAAGCCGGCGTCGCGCAGGTGTGCGGCGACGCGCTCGTAGAGGCGTTCGGCCTGGTCACCGCGCGCCGCGGCAATGAAGGACGGGCGGCGGCCTTTGCGCACGTCGCCGAGGAGCGTGAACTGCGAGACGACGAGGACCGCGCCGGCCACGTCGGCGAGGGCGAGGTTCATCGCGCCGGCGGGGTCGTCGAAGACGCGCAGCCCCGCGATCTTCTGCGCCAGCGCGGCCGCATCGGGCTCGCCGTCGTCGACCGCGACGCCGACCAGGACCAGGAACCCGCGCTCGATCGCGCCCGCGACCGCTCCGCCGACCGAGACCGAGGCCCGGGTGACGCGCTGGACGACCGCCCGCATCAGGCGGGCCGGGCCCCGAAGGCGGTGTATACTAGCAACATGAGCGTTGCGGGCTTCCACGCCTCCTGGCGCTGGGGGATCCTCGTGGTGCGCGGCCTCGTCGCGATCGCCGCGGGGATCGCCGGGTTCGCGATCTCCCCGCAGGCCGGCAAGGTGATGCTCGCGGCGTACTTCGCCGCCGACGGGTTGCTCGCATTCGGCTTGGCGGTGCGGCTGCACGGCCTGCGCGGCTCGCGGCTGCTGATCGCCGCGGACGGCATCGTCGACCTCGTCGTCGCGATGCTGCTCTTCTCGTACGCACCGAGCGAGACGCTGCTGATCCTCATCGTCTCGCTGTGGGCGATCGCGACCGGTGTGCTCGAGTTCCTCGCCGCCGTCTTCGTCGCGCGCCTCCCCGCGCTCTCGTGGGGCATCGCGCTGATCGGGATCGCGTCGTGCGCCGTCGGGATCTTCCTGGTCGACCGCACCGACCTCGCCGAGATCGGGCTGCTGTACTTCTTCGCGGCGTACGCGCTCATCGCGGGCGTCCTCTTCGTGACCGCGGGGATTCTGCTCGCCCGCGTGTTCCGCCCGGCACCGCCGCACACGACGGAAGACCGCGCGGCCAGCTGAGCCGCTACCACACCGTCATCGCGCCGGCGAACAGCGCGCCGAGCTCGTCTTCTCCGACATGGCGCGGCGCGTTCGCCAGCAAACGCTGCTGCGCGTACGCGCCGGCGACCAGCGAAGGAACGTCGCTCTCCGCGTAGCCGAGGGCGCGCAGACCGTTCGGCATCCCGGTCGCGCGCATCAGCCGCGCGAGCGCTTCCGCGAGCGCGTCGCCGATCTCGTCGTCGTGCTTGGTGCGCTCGGCGCCGAGCAGCATCGCGACGCGGCGGTGCTTCTCCGGCGCCGCGCTCGCGGTGAACCGCGCCACGGACGGCGCCGAGACGATCACCGACATCCCGTGTGGCACCATCGCGTGATCGGCGTCGTACTCCGGCGGCACGTAGTCGTGCACCAGCCCTGCGACCGCGTACGCCATGCCGTGCGGCACGTGCACGCCGGCGTTGCCGAAGCCGATCCCCGCCAGCGTCGCGGCGTACATCACCGCTTCGCGCGCCTCGTCGTCGTGCGCGTCGTGGACCGCGCGCTCGAGATGATCGCCGAGCAGCCGCAGCGCTTCGATGCAGGCGAGATCGCTGTACGGGTTCGCGCCCTGCGAGAGCGGCCGCGCGAGCGGCGTCGCGGGACGCGGGCGCTGCGTGTACGGGCGCGCGGTGTACGACTCGAGCGCGTGCGCGAGGACGTCGAACCCGCTCGACGCGACGACCGTCGCGGGGAGCGTGCGCGTCGCGTCGGGATCGACGATCCCGAGCGTCGGCCGCAAGCGCCGCGAGGCGATCCCGGTCTTCACCTCGTGCGCCTCGAAGTCGAAGATCGCGATTCCGGTGCACTCGCTCCCGGTCCCCGAGGTCGTCGGGCACGCGATGTGCGGCGCGAGCGGGCCGGGGACCGGCGCGCCCTCGCCGAGCGGCGCGTTCACGTAGCGCTCGAACCGCGCCGGATGCGTCGCGTAGAGGTTCGCGGCTTTCGCGGTGTCGATCACCGAGCCGCCGCCGACCGAGACGTACCCGTCCGCGTGCGCGTCGCGCGCGAACGCCGCCGCCTCGCGAAACGACGTGTCGGTCGGCTCGATCCGCACGCCGTCGAACTCTGCGACGTCCACGCCCGCCTCGCGCAGCGAGCGCCGCGCGCGCTCGAGCAGCTCGAGCTTCGCGAGCCGCGCGTCGGTGAAGAGCGCCACGCGCCGCAGCCCGAGCGCCGCCGCTTCGGGCCCGACCTCGGCGATCGCGCCGCGCCCGAACTTCACCCTGGGCGCCTCGACCTCGAGGATGGTCTCGTGCTCGTGCGGGGCCGGCTGCATGGTGGGTGGAAGTCCCGCCCGTGGCCGAGCCGATCCTCTCGACGCGCGACGTCGTGAAAGTCTACGCGGGGTTCACCGCGCTCGACGGCGTCTCGCTCGACGTGACCGAGGGGACGGTCCACGCGATCATCGGCCCGAACGGCGCGGGGAAGACGACGTTCTTCAACGTGCTCTCCGGCTTCGCGCCCGCGACGCGCGGGAGCGTCCGCTTCGGCGGCGTCGAGATCGGGCAGCTCGACCCGGCCGCGATCGCGCGGATGGGGATGGTGCGCAGCTTCCAGATCAACAGCATCTTCCCGCACCTGACCGTGCTCGACAACGTGAAGATTGCGCTGCAGGCGCGCACGCCGCTCTCGCGCCGTTTCCTCGCCTCGCCGAAGGCGACCGCGGTGCTGGACGATCCGGCGCGCCGCGCGCTCGACGCGGTTAGTCTCGACGACGAGCGCGAGAGCGTCGCGGTGAACCTGCCGTACGGGAAGAAACGCTCGCTGGAGCTCGCGATCGCGCTCTCGCAAGACCCGCGCGTGCTGCTGCTCGACGAGCCGACTGCGGGGATGGGCCTCGAGGACATCGACCGCACCGTCGAGCTGGTGAAACGCATCGCCCCGGGCCGGACCATCGTGCTGGTCGAGCACAACCTGCGCGTAGTCGCCGACCTCTGCGACCGCGTCACCGTGATGCAGCGCGGGAAGGTGCTGGTCGAGGGGACGTACGACGAGGTGCGCGCCGACGCGCGCGTCGTGACGGCGTACTTGGGCGGGGGGGCTGCCTGATGCTCGGCCTGCGCGATGTGCACGCGTACTACGGCGAGTCGCACATCCTACACGGGATGACGCTGAGCGTCGAGACCGGCGAGGTCGCGACGCTGGTCGGGCGCAACGGCGTCGGGAAGACGACGACACTCCGCACGATCATGGGGATCCTGCCGGCGCGACAGGGCTCGATCGAGCTCGACGGCGCACCGATCACCGGGCTGCCGTCGGACCGCATCGCGCGCCGCGGCCTCGGCTACGTGCCGGAAGAGCGCGGCATCCTCTCGACGCTGACGGTGCTGGAGAATCTGACGCTGCCGCCGGTCGTCGGCCGCAGCAGCTGGACCGTCGAGCGCATCTTCGACGCGTTCCCGAACCTCAAGGAACGCGCTCGGGCGGGCGGGACGACGCTCTCCGGCGGCGAGCAGCAGATGCTCGCGATCGCGCGCGTGCTGCGCTCCGGTGCGCGCACGGTGCTGCTCGACGAGCCGACGGAGGGTCTCGCGCCGGTGATCGTCGAGCGGATCGGCGAGCTGATCCGCGCCATGAAGGCCGACGGGATCACGGTGCTGCTGGTCGAGCAGAATCTGCGCTTCGCGACCGGCGTCGCCGACCGTCACCACATCGTCGACCACGGCACGGTCGTCCAGACGCTCTCGAACGCCGACGTGATCGCCCGCGAAAACGAGATCCTCGAGCTGCTCGGTGTCTGAACGGATCGCCGCGTTCGTCGCAGCGGCCGTTCTGTTCGCGGCCGTCGCGCCGACTGCCGGCGTGAGCTGCGACGCGAGCCGAGCCGAAGGTTCGCGGATCCTTGCCCGCATCGTTCCGGAATCCGGAACCGATCCGCTGTACTTGACGTTCGTCGATACCTCCACGGCCGACGCACCGGTCGAGATCACCGGGGTACGAATGTACGACCTCGCGCACGCGCGGCTGCAGCGGGCAGACCACGTCTGCATCGCCTTCCGAAACCGAGCGCCGAAGACGGCGACGGCGGTCCAGGTCCTCTTCACCGAGATGAAGGCCGGACGGGTCGCGAACGGCTATTATCTCGACCTGAAGGGCTCGTATGCGCCGAATATTCTGATTGACGCGCCGCCGCAGCACGCGTATCCGTTCAACACGCGGTCGTTCCCGAGCACATGTCCGCCGATCGCGTGGGATCCCGAGATCCACCAGGCGCGTTTCGCCGTGACCTGGGTAGGCTTCGCCGACGGTACGACATGGGGCTCATTCGTGCCCGATCCAATTCGTTGAAGATTAGGGCGGAGCACCGTCCATCGCTTGAGAACCGGCCTCCACGATGAAGATCGCGATCACCGGCGCCGCCGGAACCATCGGGCGCCCCCTCTCGGCGGACCTCGCGCGCGACCACGACATCGTGCGCATCGACCTGCACGACGCGGACGTGATCGCCGACGTGCAGGACGTCGCCGCGCTGGAGCGTGCGTTCGCGGGCCGCGAGACGGTGATCCATCTCGCCGGCGTGGTGAGCGTCGAAGCGTCGTGGGAAGACGTCGCAGGGCCCAACATCGCGGGGACGTACGCCGCGTTCGAGGCGGCGCGGCGCGCGGGTGCGAAGCGCGTGATCTTCGCGAGCTCGAACCACGCCGTCGGGATGCACGAGGTCGCGAACGTCCCGGCGATCTACGAGCCCGGCTTCGGGCTGGTGGTGCGCACCGACACGCCGTACCGTCCCGACTCGCTGTACGGCGTGTGGAAGGCGTTCGGTGAGACGCTCGGGCGCTACTACAGCGACAACCACGGCCTGCAGGTGACATGCGTGCGAATCGGCTCGATCACGCCGGCCGACGACCCGCGCGACCCGAGCGTCCGCGAGAGCTCGGGGTGGCTGAACCTCACCGACGAGCAGAAGTTCAGGCGTTACGCGGCAACCTGGATGTCGCAGCGCGACTTTGCGCGCCTGGTCCACGCGATCCTCGCCCGCGACGTCCCGTACGCCGTCGTCTACGGTGTCGGCGACAACGCGACGCGCTTCTGGGACCTCGAGCCGGGCCGCGCGATCTTCGGCTTCTGGCCCCTCGACGGCACGAAGTAACCGAACCTTCCGGCCTTGTCCTCTCGCCGCCGCGCGTGATGGGCATGCGAGCGGCTCGGGGCCTCGAATGACCGCTCCGTCCCGCGCACCCGCACGGCTCGTCCCGCCCCCTGGCGGCGATGCCCTGCACCGACCCGCGCGACGTCACACGCCTCGACGAAGCCTTCGACCTCACGACGAGCGACATACTGCAATGGGAACTCGAACTGATCTGGACCGCGGAAGAGCGAGGACTCTTAGTCTTGTCGGATCATGCCAAACGGGCAGCCCAAGACGAAGCGATCCCGGTCGTGGCGGTTCACCGAATCGTCCGGAGCGGCATTCCTCGCTCTAAGGATGTCAGCCGCGACAGTCGGCGACAAGTCGGGATCAACTTCGAGGGCAAGCGACGGCGGGGCGGTTGGCTTCAAGCAAAGGTGACGTGGCATAAACGGTATCTCGTCGCAACGGTCCACGGGTTATGACGCCCTCAGAGGAACACATATGAGCCAACGCGCGGTAGAGTTCACCGACACGTACACACCCGGCAAGAAGTACGGCGGAACGAGGACCGTCACGATCGACCATATCCCAGGCATCGCCCTGACATACGAAGGCGTGACCGAGACCGCGATGACGTTCGAGGTCGCCGAGCGCATCGACGTCTTGATCGATCGCGCGCTGCGGTCGAACGATCTGGAGCATCAGCGGATCGCCTTCAGCGCGTCCGATCCCGAGAGCGGCGCTCCCGTACGGTCGCGACGTCGAACGGCGATACGCGGCTAGCCTTACACGCGCAAGCCGTGACAATGCGACCCGCTTCTGGGACGTCGAGCCGGGGCCGCGCGATCTTCGGCTTCTGGCCTCTCGACGGCACGAAGCAACCGAACCTTCAGGCCTTGTCGTCTCACCGCCGCGCGTGATGGACATGCGAGCGGCTCGGGGCCTCGAATAACCGCTCCGTCCCGCGCAGGCGCTCGGCACGTCCCGCCCCACGGCGGCGATGCCCTGCACCGACCCCCGCGACGTCACACGCCTCGACGAAGCGTTCGACCTCACCACGACGGACATCCATCAATGGGAACTCGAACTGATCTGGACCGCGGAAGACCGCGGCGAGCTACGAATTTCGTCGCACGCGCGGCGTGCCGCCGACGACGATTCCATACCGGATGCGGCGATCATGAGAGTCGTGCGCCAGGGAGTACCACGCTCGAAAGACATCACTAGGGAGACACGACGTCAGATCGGGATCAATTTCGAGGGCAAACGACGCCGTGGTGGTTGGCTCCGGGCGAAAGTAGGCTGGCTCGATCGGTACATCGTCGCGACGGTACATGCGCTATGACGGAGAAGAGATGAGTAGACGAGCGGTGGAGATCAGCGAGACGTATACGCCGGGGAAAAACCTCGGCGGGACGCGAACCGTCACGGTTGACCGGATCCCGGCCGAGGAAGTGACCTACGACGGCGAGACCGACACGCACACGACCTTCGAGGTCTTCGGTCGGATACAAACACTGACTCGCCGCGCGCTGCGCGCGAACGATCTTCCGCACCAGCGAATCACGTACACCGCGTCCGATCCTGCCGAGGGCGTTCCGAATGCCGGCGAATCGCCACCGGCCGCAGCGGCGGTCGACTAAACCTTCGCGCGCTTCGCTCGGGGGGTGAGGAACGAGCCGACGATGCCGCGGCGGAAGAGCAGGATGCAGAGCGCGAAGATCGCGCCCATGACGAGGTTCGTCTCTTCGCCGATCGGCGTCTTCGCGACGAAGTACTCGAGCAGCTGGAAGAGACCGGCGCCGACGACCGGGCCGACTACCGTGCCGATCCCGCCCAGCACGGTCATCATCACGACGGCGCCGCTCGTGTGCCAGTCGACCATCTCCAGCCCGGCGAGATGGTTGCCGACGGCGTACAGCGCGCCGGCGAACCCGGCCAGACCGCCGGCCATCGTGAACACCGCGACCTTGTAGCGGTTCACGCGATAGCCGAGCGCGATCGCGCGCGGCTCGTTCTCCCGCATCGCCTGCAGCACGCTGCCGAACGGTGAGCGCGTCACCCGCAACGCGAACCAGATCCCGAGGACGACGAGCACGAACGCGATGTAGTAGTACACGACGTCGTTCTCGATCGGGATCCCGAGCAGGTGCCCGCGCGCGCCGAGGTTCAGCCCGTTGTCGCCGCCCGTCAGGTCGACGAACTGCACCGCGAGGAAGTACTGAATCTGCGCGACGGCGAGCGTGACCATCGCGAAGTAGATCCCCGCCCGGCGAACAGCCAGCATCCCGACCAGCGCCGCCGCGACGACCGCGTACGCGACGCCCACCGCGATCGCGATCGCCACGTCGACGTGGCCGCGCGCGATCACGATCGCCGCGACGTACCCGCCGCCGCCCCAGAACAGCGCCTGCCCGAACGACAGCAGTCCGACGTACCCGAAGAGCAGGTCGAACGAGACCGCGAAGAGCGCGAAGCACAGCAGGTCGATCCCGACGACCGGGTAGATGACCTTCGGCAGCACCAGCCCGATCAGCAGCAGCACGACGCCGATCGCGGCGACGCGGTCGCGTCCGAGCGTGCGGATCAATGTCCGGTCTCCACCCGGCCGAAAAGACCGGCGGGACGCACGACGATCACGATCACCATCATGATGAAGATCAGCGTGGTCGAGATCGGCGGGTAGACGACGACGCCGATCGCCTGGATCAGCCCGAGCGCGAACCCCGCGACGATCGAACCGACGATCGAGCCGAGCCCCCCGATCACCACGATCGCGAAGGTGTAGATGATGATCGCATCGCCCATGTTCGGCTGGACGTTGGTCGTCGGCGCGGCGAGGACGCCGGCGAGCGCCGCGACCCCGACGCCGAAGCCGAACGTAACGGTGATCAGCCGCCGCACGTCGATCCCGAGCGCGCGCGTGATCACCGGGTTCTCCGTCGCCGCACGGATCCGGCCGCCGACCGCGGTTCGCTCGATGACGTACCACGTGGCGACGCAGACCAGCAGCGCGACCGCGATGACGAAGAGCTTGTACGTCGGGTACAGGACGAAGCCGAGATTCGTCGCGCCGCTCAGCGCATCGGGGATCGCGTACGGAGAGCCGAGCGGCCCGGCGATCAGCCGCATCAGATCTTCGAGGATCAGGACGATCGCGAAGGTGAGCAGCAGGTTGTAGATTGGGTCCAGCCCGTACAGCCGCCGCAGCAGCACGACCTCGATCAGGACCCCGAACAGGCCGACCGCCAGCGGCGCGAGGATGAGCATCGGAAAGAACGGGAGGTGCAGGAACTGCGCGCCGTAGTAGGTCGCGAACGCGCCGAGCATGTACATCGTGCCGTGCGCGAAGTTCACCACGCGCAGCATCCCGAAGATGATCGAAAGACCGAGTGCGAGCAGCGCGTAGAACGCGCCGCTCGCGAGCCCGTTGAATACCTGCGTGAGCAGGTAGTCCGGGCTCAGGCTACCAGTCCTTCTTGCACGGGGACTGCGACTCGGGGCGGAACGCGCGGCCCGGCGGCATCACTTGGACGATCTTGAACCACGCGTGCGGCTCCTTGACCTGGCTCTTCGGCAGCACGTCGACGACGTACATGTCGTGCAGCACGCGGTGGTCGCGCGCGCGCCACTCGCCGCCGCGCGCGTAGAAGTCGTTGAACTGCCGCCCGTCCAGGTACTTCTGGATCGTCTCGGCGTCGGTGGTTCCGGTCGCCTTGACCGCGTTGAGCCACTGCGTCGTCGCCGAGTAGTCCGCGGCCTGGATGTCGGTCGGGCGCAGCCCGTGCATCCGCTTCGCGTACCGGTCCGCCCACGCGCGCGCGGCCTTGTCCTCGTTCCAGTACCAGGACGTCGTGATGCGCGAGCCCTCGAACACGTCAGGCAGCGCGTCGACGTCGGAGAGGAACAGCAGCCCGACCGCGATCTTCATCTGCTTGTCGAGCCCGAACTGCTTCGCCGCCTTCATGCTGTTCACGGTGTCGGCGCCGGCGTTCAGCAGGCCGAGCACGTCGGGATGCGCGTTCTTCGCGGCCAGCATGTACGAGGAGAAGTCCGTCGTCTCGGCCGGCATGAGGCTCTGCCCGATGAACTCGCCGCCCTTCTGCTTGATGCCGTCGCTGAAATCGGCGAGCATCGACTTGCCGAACGCGTAGTCGGGGACGATCCCGTACCACTTCTTCCCGCCGCTCGCGGCGATGTTCGTCCCGGTCGAGTGGCCCAGCGCGTAGGTGTCGTACGCGTAGTGATAGGTGAAGCGGTTGCACGCGACCCCGGTCAGATCGGAGGTCCCGCCGCCGGTCACGATCGCGAGCCGGTGCTTCTCGAGGGCGACCTTCGCGACGGCGAGCGCGACGCCGGAGTTCGTCATGTCGAGCGCGAGCGCGGTCCCCGAGTCGAACGCCTCGCGGGCCTTCTCCTGGCCGATGTCGCCCTTGTTCCGGTGGTCGGCGAAGTCGACGACGATCGGGCGCCCCAGGACCTTCCCGCCGAAGTCCTCGGCCGCCATCTTCGTCGCTTCGACCGCGCCCTGCCCGGCGAGCGCGGCGTAGATCCCGCTCATGTCGGTGATCACGGTAATCTTCACGGGACCCGTGTCCGCGGCGCGCGCGGGGGGCGTGGTGAACGAGGTTGCCAGCAGCGCGACGGCGAGCGCAGCCCGGAGAGAACGCGAAAGATACATCAGTACCGACCTCGCAGGCGGGGTGACGAGAGTTGGTCCGTCGTTACGCGCGGCGGTCGCCGTTCCTCCGGGCGACCGAACGAATCGCGGCTTTGGGGGATGCCCGTTTGCGGGAACGAGGACGGCGATGTCCCGGCCGATCGAAGACTACGCGCTCATCGGAGACACCCGAACGGCGGCTCTGGTGTGCCGGGACGGTTCGATCGACTGGCTCTGCCTGCCGCGCTTCGACTCCGGGGCGTGCTTCGCGCGGCTGATCGGCGGCGGCGGGAACGGCTCCTGGACCCTGGCGCCGAAGGGCGGCGGCCGCGTCGTCGACCGCCGCTACCGCGAGAACAGCCTCATCCTGGAGACGATCTGGGAGACGGACGGCGGCGGGCGCGTGCGGGTCGTCGACGGGATGCTGCCGGAGAGCGACGTCCCGCGCGTGGTCCGCCACGTCGTCGGCGAGCGCGGCCGCGTTGCGATGCACACGTGCGTCTCGCTGCGCTTCGACTACGGCCGGGTCGTGCCGTGGATCCGCCGCTCCTCGGGGACTCTCGTCGCGTGCGCAGGCCCGGACGCCGTCGCGCTGTACGGCGACGTCGGGCTCGAGTGCGGCGACGAGAACACGATGACGGAGTTCAGCATCGCGGAGGGCCATCGCGTCAGCTTCGAGCTGGCGTACTTTCCGTCGTACGAGCAGCAGCCGGGGCCGACCGACGTGCTCTCCTCACTGCGGCGGACCGACGCGTTCTGGCGCGAGTGGGCCGCGACGTGCAAGTACGACGGACCGTGGCGCCCGATGGTGATGCGCTCGCTGCTCACGCTGAAGGCGCTGAACGATGCGAAGACCGGCGCCGTTCTGGCGGCGCCGACGACCTCGCTCCCGGAGCAGCTCGGCGGCGTGCGCAACTGGGACTACCGCTACTGCTGGCTGCGCGACGCGACGTTCGTGCTGGTCGCGCTGCTGAACGCCGGCTACGAGGAAGAGGCGTTCGCCTGGCGCGCGTGGCTGCTGCGCGCGGTCGCCGGCAACCCGCGCAACCTGCAGATCCTCTACGGTCTGCGCGGCGAGCGGCGGTTGCCGGAGTTCGAGGCGCCGTGGCTGCCGGGTTACGCGGACTCGCGCCCGGTGCGGATCGGCAACGCTGCCGCGGAGCAGCTGCAGCTCGACGTGTACGGCGAGGTCGCGGACGTGATGTACCAGGCGCACCGCGCCGGACTCCCGCCCGACACCGACGAATGGGAGCTGACGAAAGCGGTCGTCGAAGCGGTCGAAGAGCGCTGGCAAGAGCCGGACCGCGGCTTGTGGGAGGTCCGCGGGCCGTGCCGGCCGTTCGTGCACTCGCGCGTCCTCGCGTGGGTCGCGCTCGACCGCGCGATCTCGGCGATCGAGAAGTTCGGGATGGAAGGCCCGCTCGACCGCTGGCACGCGCTGCGCGCCGAGATCCACGAGCAGGTCTGCAAAGAGGGCTACGACCCGAAGCGCGAGACGTTCACGCAGTACTACGGCTCGCGCGAGCTCGACGCGGCGACGCTGCTGATCCCGCTGGTCGGATTCCTGAAGCCGGACGATCCGCGTGTCGCCGGAACGGTCCGCGCGATCGAGCGCGAGCTGCTCGTCGACGGCTTCGTGATGCGCTACACGCACGACTCGAAGGAGACCGACGGCCTGCCGCCCGGCGAAGGCGCGTTCTACGCTTGCGGGTTCTGGCTCGTCGACAACTACGTGCTGCAAGGGCGGCGCGATGACGCGCGCAAGCTCTTCGAGCGCTTGATCGGAACCGCGAACGACGTCGGCCTGCTCTCCGAGGAGTACGACGTGCACGCGAAACGGCTGGTCGGGAACTTCCCGCAGGCGTTCTCGCACGTCGGCTTGATCAACGCCGCGTACAACATCGGCGGCGAGGCGAAGCCGGCCGAGCAGCGGCGCGGCGAAGAGGAGGTTCCGAAGGTCTCGTAACGGCCGTCATACCGCGCGGGCGTGTCGGGCACCGCTGTCCTCGTAGCACCTCCGGAGGGCATCCGTGCCGAACATCGCACCGCGCGAGGCCGAACGCGGCTTCACCTTGATCGAGCTGATGATCGTGGTCGCGATCATCGCGATCCTGGCCGGGATCCTGATCCCGAACTTCGTCAACGCGCGCTCGCAGGCGCAGACCGCGGCCTGCGAGTCGAACCTGCGTGCGATCGCGACCGCGCTCGAGCTGTACTACGCGGACAACCAGGTCTATCCGACCGCGAGCGCCGCGGCGGTGCAGCCGACGCTGCTCACCGCGAACGGGATCGCGTACCTGAACAACACGCCGAAGGATCCCGCCGCGCAGAGCGCGACCGCGACGTACACGCTCACCACGGTGCAGGCCGCGGGCGGCGGGGCGCCGAGCTACACCATCTTCTGCCCCGGAGTGCACGCGGCGTCGACGCTCGCGAAGCTGCCCTTCCTGACCGGTGCGCCGGGGACGGTGTGCGGTCCCACCTGCACCGCGACGAAGCTGCAGTACGCGGCGGGGCAGGGACTGGTGGCGGCGCCGTGATCGACGTGCTCGGCGAAAGCCTGCGCGCGGTCGGAACGCGCTCGGCGCTCGCGTACCCGCTCGTGTTCGCAGCCGGGCTCGTTACGAGCGTTGGTCCGTGCGCGGCGCCGCGTTACGTCGCCGTCGCGGCGCTCGCGCATGCGTCGCGCGCGCCGTGGACGGTCGTCGGCGCGTTCGCCGCGGGGCTCGTCGGCGCGTACGTCGCGCTCGGCGGTGCCGTCGGTTCGGCGGCGAACGCGCTCGGTGCGCTGTGGTCCGCCTCGCCGGTGGTCTACGCGGCGCTTGCGGTCGCGCTGCTCGCGGGCGGAATCGCGACACTGCTGCGCGCGCTGCCGGTCGTCGGCGCGCACGCTTGCCACCCGCGCGGCTCGCGCGGTACGGCAGGTCTCGGCGGCGTGTTCTTGCTCGGCGCGTCGAGCGTGCTCGTCGTGTCGCCGTGCTGCACACCCGTCGTGGCGGGGATCGCCGGGCTCACGATCGCGACCGGGCGCGCGTTCGACGGCGTCTTGCTGCTCGCGGTGTTCGCGTGCGGGCATGTCGTACCGGTCGCGCTCGCGGGTTCACTCGGGGACCGGCTCGGTGCCGCGGTCCGGCGCCTTGCAGCATCGCAAGCACCGGGGATCATCTCGGGGAGCTTGATGCTCGCGCTCGCCGCGTACTACGGAGTGCTGGCGTGAACGTGTTACGGAGTGCTTGCGTGAATGCGTTACGGAGCGCCGGCGTGAGCCCGTCTCGGAGCGCCGGGAGAACAGCGCCGATCGGACTAGTGCGGCGTTTCACGATCGCGCTGATCGCCGTCGTGTGTGCCGCCGTGCTGTTCCGCGCGAACGTCGCATCGGCGCTGGTGACGCGCGGCGACGATCAGGCTCGTGCCGGTGACACCGATGCCGCGGTCCGCTCGTACGCGCGAGCGATCCGTCTGGACTCGCGCTCCGCGGTCGCCGCCGATCGCCTCGCGTTCGCGCTGCTGATGCGGCGCCGGCCGGGCGATGCGGCCCTCGCAATGCGGGTCGCCGATGCGGCGCTGCACGGGGTACCCGACGAACCGGCGCTGCTCGTGGACCGTGCCTTCGCGGCCGCGCGCCTGAGCCGCTGGCGCGCGGCCGAGCGCGATTTCGCGGACGCCGCGGTTCGCGCGCGAGATCCGCGGTACGCGCATTTCGCGGCGCGGATGGCCGACCGCCTCCATGCCGGTGACCGTGTTCGCGCACACCTGCGCGAGGCGCTCGCGCTCGACGCCCGGTATGCGCCGGCCCGCATCTTGCTCGCGAGACTGGCGCGATGAGCGCGGCTTCGGCGTTCGCTACCCTCGCCGGCACGCTCGTCGCCGCGGTGATCGACGCGCGCACGGGATACATCCCGAACGGCCTCACGCTCGCGACGGCGGTCGCGGCGCTCGTGCTCGCGGCGCCGAGCGGCATCGGGCACGCCGTGCTCGGCGCGTGTGTGGTGGGCGGAGTGCTACTCGGGTTGCATCTGTTCACGCGAGGCCGCGGCCTGGGCTTCGGCGACGTGAAGCTCGGCGCGGCGATCGGCGCCGGCCTCGGGCCCTGGTGCGGGATCGCCGCACTCGGCGCCGCGTTCGTCGCGGGCGGCGCCTACGCCGCGGTGCTTCTCGCCCGCGGTCGCGCCGGCCGCCGCGATACGATCGCGTTCGCACCGTTCCTCGCGGCGGGAACGTTGCTCGCCGTCTCGTGCGTCGTGCGCGGGACGCCGCTTGCGGGGTGGCTCGCCGCCGAGGCGTTCCCGTGAAGCACCGCGAGACGTTTCCGCTCGGCATCGACGTCGGAACCGCTCGAACGCGCGTCGCGCTCGTCGAGCGCGATGGCTCGGATGAGCCGTCGCTCATCGCGGTCGCGTCGCGCGCGACCGGCGACGATCCGGCGCGCGCGATCCGCGAGGCGTGCGCCGAGCTCCGCACGCGCGAACGGCGCTGCGTGCTCGCGCTGAGCGCCCCCGACGCGCTGCTGCGCACCGTGACGTTTCCCGCGATGCGCCGCGTCGAGCGCGCGCGTGCGGCGCGGTTCGAGGCGGCACGCTTCGTCCCCTATCCGATCGGCGAAGCGAATGTGCGCGTCTCGCCGGTAGAGCGCGGCCGGTGCGTCCTCACGATCGCGCGGCGCGAGGCGGTCGGCGCGCGCGCCGCCGCGGCGAAGCGGGCCGGTCTGCGACCCGTCGCGATCGACGACGGCGCGCTCGCGCTGACACGTGCGTTTCCGTACGCCGACGCGCTCGTCGACGTCGGGGAAGCCACGACGCTGCTCGTCGTCCCGGGCGAGCCGATACCGTCGGTGCGCACGTTCGCCGTCGCGGGCCGCGCGCTGACCGCCGGCGTCGTCGACGCGCTCGGCGTCGACGAAGCGACCGCGGAACGGCGAAAGCGCACCGTCGGCCTGGCCGGCGCCGGCGAGCACGTGCGCGACGCGCTGATCGAGCAGCTCGCCTCGGCGCTGGTCGAGCACCGCGCCAGCGCGCGCGCCGACTTGCATACGATCGCGCTGACCGGGAACGGCGCGCGGCTAGCGGGATTCGCGGACGCGCTCGAGCGCGCCGTCGCGATCCCGGTCCGCCTCGGCGCCCTGTCGCCGGGCGTCTCGGAGACCTTGCCCTTCGACGTCGTGCGGGCCGCGTCGCCCGATTGGGGCCTCGCGTACGGGCTCGCGCTCTGGGAGCACGCCTCGTGAAGCGCACGAACCATCTCGTGACGCCGAGCGAACGCTGGACCGGCGTAGATCTCGGCGTCCTGGTTGCCCCCGCGCTGCGCGTCCCGCTCGCGGTGCTCGCCTGCGCCATCGCGCTGGCCGGCGTCACCGGCGCGGCGGAGCAGTTGCGCCTGCGCGCCGCCGAAGACCAGGGCGCGGTGTACGAACGGCAACTCGCCGCGGTGGAGCTCGACGCCGCGCGCATCCGCGCCGTGGAGCGCGACGTCGCGCGACTGCACGCGCTCGAAGCGAGCATCGCGGAGATCAGGCGGTCCGGCGCGCTGCAGGCGAGCGAGATCGCAGCGCTCGGGAACCGCGTGCCGCCCGGCGCCTGGCTCACCTCGCTGCGCGCCGACGGCGCGGCAATCGCGATCGAAGGCGGCGGCCGCGGGCTCGACGCCGTCGCGACGACGGTCTCGAGCCTCGCGCATCGAGCGCCGTACGGTGACGCGCGGCTGCTTTCGGTTCACGACGATCCCGTGCGGTCCGGCGTCAGGTACGCTCTCATGCTGGAGAAGCGCCGATGACCCATCCGAAAGCCGTGCGCTTCGCCGCGGTGCTCGTCGTGCTGGCCGGCTACGTTCTGGTCTTCCGCAGCGGCGAGGGCCGTATCGGTGCGCGGCTCGCGCAGAACGCCGAGCTGGCCGATCGCCTCGACGCGGGCCGGCGGCTCGTGGCGAACCGCACCGCGCTGGAGCGCGAGCGCACGCGCCTTAACGCGGTGCTCCGCATCGCCGGCACGCTTGAACGACCCGGCGCTCCGGTCCCGGCGTTCCTGCACCACGCCGCCTCGGTCGCGGCCGCCCAGCGCACGACCGTCACGACCGTCACAGCCGGCGGCGCGCCGCCGCGTCCGACCGCCTCGAACGCCACGACGCCGAGCGCGGCCACGATACCGAGCGCGACCACGACAGCGAGCCCGCTCGCGACGGCGGCCGGCGAGACGTCTCCATCGGACGCCGCCGGATCCGCGACGAGCGCGTTCGAGACGACGGCGTTTGACGTCGTCGTCGAGGGCCGTTACACCGACGTGCTGGCGACGGTTCGCGAACTCTCGGCGTCGAGCCGAGTACTCGCGTCCGTCGAGGTGGCGTCGCTCGCGCGCAAGAGCGCGGGAACCGACGACTCGACACTGAGCGCATCGCTCCGTATCACGCTGCACCGCCTGACCGCCCCCGCCAAGGGGCGCTCCTCGTAACGATGATCGCGCTCCACCGGTCCGGCCGTACGGTGATCGCCGTCGCCGCGTTCGCGTCGTTCGCGGGCGCCTATCTGACGACGCCGCTTGCCGCGCGCGGCGCCGCCGGCGCCCTGCCGACCGTCACGCCACTGGGGACGCCGCTCCCGTCGCCGACCGCGTTCGCGTTCGTGCTGCCCCGCCGTGACCCGTTCGCAGGTGAACCGTCCGCCGCCGGCGCATCGTCGCACGCGCAGTCGGCGGGGACACAGTCACTGGCCGCAACGCAGGCTCAGCGATCGATACAGCGCACGACCGCAGCAACGGCACCCGACTCGCCAACCGCGCAGATACCGGCCGGGCTCGTACCGCTGCCGCCGAACCTTGGCGCCTCGAACCTATCGCCGCCGTTCGCCGCGCCGGTCGCGCGGCTACAACCGACGGCTCGCGTGATCGCCGTCGTCACCGGAAGCCATCCGTTCGCGCTGATCGACGAGGGCGGAACGACGCGTCTCGTCACGCTCGGAGACCGTGTCGGCGACGACGTCGTCAGGGCGATCTCGGCCGCAGGCATCCGCCTCGCGAACGGCGCGACGCTCCGGCTCGCATCCGATCCGCCGCCCGCCACGCCCGCACACGGAGCGCATTAGCATGAGACGTCTCACCATCGCAGTCCTCACCGCGCTGATCTGCACCGCAACGTTCGCCGGCACGCCAGCGAGCGCGCAGAGCGAGCGCTTCACGCTCGACGCGCACGACGCGGACCTCGCCGACGTCATCCGGCTGCTCGGCGCCCGCTCCGGGCGCAACGTCGTCGCCGACGGCTCGGTCAAGGCGCAGCGCGTGACGCTCCGCCTCAAGGACGTCACCTTCGACGAGGCGCTCGCAACCCTCACCATCGCGTACGGACTTCGCGCGCACCGCGACGCACGCGTGGTCTTCGTCGGCGAGGCCGCTTCGATGCTGCGCCGCTTCCCCGACGACGACGGCGGCGGACGCGGTACCGAATCGATCCCGCTGCGAAACGTGCGCGCGAGCGAGGCGGTGAAGTCGCTGCGCACCGCGGTCCCCGACGGCACGCTGCTCGCCGAAGACCGGCGGAACGCCGTGCTGGTCGGCGGCGGCGAAGACGTACGTTCCGCCGTGCGCGGGCTGCTCCGCGACCTGGACGCACCGAGCCGCCAGGTGATGATCGAGGTCCGCGTCGCCGACGTGCAGCCGTTGAACGACACCACGAACGTCGGCGTGCAGTTCGGCGGACCCGGCTACGGCTCGGGCGCGCTCGGCCAATTTCCGTACGCGCTCACGAAGAGCGCGATCACCGTGAACGCGCAGATCGACGCGCTGGTCCAGCACGGCCACGCCTCGATCCTCGCGCAGCCGCGGATCGCGACGCTCAACAACCGCGAAGCCTCACTCCTGATCGGCGAGCAGTACCCGGTCGTCACCGTCAACCAGCAAACCGGTTTCCCCAGCGTGCAGACGATCGACGTCGGCGTCCGCCTTCGCCTCACGCCGACGATCGGCGCCGACGGCACGATCACCGCGGATCTGCATCCGGAGTACAGCCAGATCATCGGCTTCAACAACAGCTTCCCGATCGTCGCGAACCGCAAGGTCGACGCGACGCTGCGGGTGCGCGACGGCGAGACGATCGTGCTGGGCGGGCTGTTTCAGGACGTCGACTCGGAGACGGTCACGAAGTTCCCCGTCCTCGGCGATCTCCCGGTCCTCGGCGGCTTCTTCCGCAACCGCCAGACGACGCACACGAAGGACGAGGTGGTCTTCTTCATCACCCCGCACGTCCTCGCGACCGAGGAGGCGCGCTAGATCGTCGCGAGCCGGATCAGCGCGTACATCGCGAGCAGGCCCAAGAGCCCGGAGGCGACCGCGATCCCGATCGCGATGTTCGGCCGCAGCGTGTGCCAGCGGTGTTCGATCAGCGCCCGCCGCTCGGCGACGTACCGGTAGGCGCCGAAGAGCGCCATCGCGATCCCGCCGACGACCATCATCACGCCCGCGACCAGCGAGATCACGGCGCGCGGGTCGATCCGCGAGATGACGAAGCCGAACCCGATCATCGCCAGCGCGGTGCGGACGTAGGCGAGGAACGTGCGCTCGTTCGCGAGGTGATCGCGAACCGTCGGCTCGACGGTCACTTCGCGGGGCTGGGTTCGCATCTCGGGCGCGTTCGCGCCGCGGACCGTGCGCTCCGTCCGGGACGCCGGGGGCCGGGCGTCGTAACAGCCGCGCGATGAGCAGCACGGAAGCCGGAGTCCTCGACCTGCACGGCCGCACCGTCTTCCTGACCGGCGGCAGCCGCGGGATCGGCGCCGCGACCGTGCGCGCGCTGCGCCGCGCCGGCGCGCGCGTCTTCTTCACCTACCGCGACCGCGCCACCGACGCCGAGGCCCTCTGCCGCGAGCTCGGCGACGACGTGGAAGCGTACCGGCTCGACGTCGCCGACGCCGCGGCGCTCCCGGGCGCGATCGAGACGTGCCTGGCGCGCTTCGGCGCGCTCGACGTGCTGGTGAACAACGCGGCGATCTTCGCGGAGAACCCCTTCGACGGCGACGATTACGAGGCGTGGCGCGCCGGGTGGCGGCGCACCTTCGAGATCAACCTGTTCGGCGCGGCGAACCTCGCCTGGCTCGCGATGCGCGTGATGCGCAAGCGCGGCGAGGGCGCAATCGTGAACGTCGCCTCGCGCGCCGCGCACCGCGGCGAGCTGAGCTTCGCCGACTACGGCGCCTCGAAAGCCGCGCTCGTCAACCTGACGAAGTCGATCGCGCGCAGCTGCGCCCGCGAAGGGATCGTCGCGTTCGCCGTCGCGCCGGGCTTCGTCGTCACCGAGATGGCCGCGCCCGATCTCGCCGAGCGCGGTGCGGAGATCGCGGCGGAGATTCCGCTCGGCCGCGTGACGAGCGCCGACGAGGTCGCGCACGTGATCGCGTTCCTCTGCACGCCGCTCGCGCGCCACCTCAACGGCGCGACGCTCGACGTCAACGGCGGCTCCTACGTCCGCTGAAGGCACCGGCGCGCGCGCCGGGCGGTTCTTCTACGGCTGGACGATCGTCGTCGCGCTCGGCGTCACGACGATCATCTCGTACGGGACGAACCAATATCTCTTCGGGCTGCTGGTCGATCCGGTCTCGCGCGAGATGGGCTGGGACAAAGCCTCGATCGGGCTCGCGTACTCGGGCGTCGTGCTCGTCTCCGGCGTCGCGGGCGTCGGGCTCGGGATCGCGGCCGACCGCTTCGGCGCGCGGCTGCTGCTCGCGCTCGGCTCCCTGATCAGCGGCGTCTCGCTGCTGCTGCTCGCGCGCGTCCACACGCTACCGGCGTTCGACCTGCTATGGACGGCCGGCCTCGGCGTGGGTTCCGCGCTCACGTACTACCCGATCACGATGACCGTCGTCGCGAACTGGTTCGAGCGCCGCCGCACGCACGCGCTCTCGCTACTCACGTTCATGGGCGCCTTCGCCTCGACGCTGACCTATCCGGCGGTCGGCGTGCTGATCGCGCACGCCGGCTGGCGCGACACCGTCGCGATCCTCGGCGGCGTGCAGCTGCTGATCGCGCTGCCGCTGCACGCGATCGTCGTGCGGCGGCACCCCGAGGATCTCGGGCTCCGTCCCGACGGCGACGCGGTCGCCGGCACGTCGACCCCGCACAGCGGCGTCCCGCTCGTACCGGCGCTGCGCAGCACGGCGTTCTGGCTGCCGACGCTCGCCCTCGCGCTCGCCTTCTTCGCGACCACCGCCGTGCTGTTCGTGCACGTCGCCTACCTGATCGCGCGCGGCTATGCGCCCGCGCTCGCGGCGACGATCGTCGGGCTGTTCGGGATCGCATATCTGCCCGGGCGGATCTTCATCGCGTGGGCGGGCGAGCGCATCCCGCTCGCGATCCTGTTCGCCTCGGCGTTCGCGCTCGAGGCGCTCGGCGTCGCGCTGCTCGCGCTCACGCCCTCGCTCGCCGGCGCGCTCGCGTACGTGGCAACGTTCGGCGCGGCGTATGGGGCGACCGCGCCGCTCCGCGGAGCGCTGATGGCGCAGCGTTTCGGCCGCCGCTCGTACGGCGCGATCATCGCCGCGCAGGGCGTCCCGGTCGGGATCGGCGCGGCGCTCGGCCCCGTCGTCGCCGGACGGCTCACCGACACGCTCGGCTACGGCGCGGCGTTCGCGAGCTGCGTCGCGGCGCTGCTCGCCGCGGCGGTCGTCGTCGCGCTCCCCGCCCGCTCGCCCCGATGACGGGCGTCACACCTCCTGCACTTTCCGATTTTCGGCGGCGATAACGGGACCAAAGTCCCTAGTTGAGGCGCCTGCCGGTTCCGATGACAACTATGAGCGGAGCCGGTAGGACGCCGGTTCGGAAAGAGTGATCGGTATGGAGACCATTGCGTTCGTTCGCGGCATGGAGCTGCGGGCTCTGTTGGAAGCGACGGCGATCTCGCGCCTCGTCGAGACCATGGACCAGTTGATCGCGGACGCCGAGGCGCGCGCGAAGAACGACGCGATCGCCGAGCACTGCGCGGCCTCGTGGCGCCGCCGCCGCGACGCCCTCCTCGACGAGCACGCCGCGCTCCTGAGCGGCCCCATCGTCCCGATCCTGCGCTAGCGGTACGCCGCCTGCATGGCGGTGAAGCGGTCGCGCGCCGCGTGCAGGTCGAGATGTGCGATCGGCGTCTCCGGCAGGCCGGTGCGGTCCTCGAACGTCGGGCGCTCTTCCTTGAAGATGATCCCGAGCGGGATGTCGCCCTCGCGCGTGAGCGCGGCGAACGCGGCGGCGCGGTCGTTCGGCGCGTAGTCCTCGCGCCCGGTGACGTCCTCGACGTTCTCCTTGAACCACGCGTACGTGTTGATCTTGTTGTAGGTCACGCACGGCGACATCACTTCGACGATCGAGAACCCGCGGTGCTCGACGCCGGCCTTGATCATCGCGACCAGCTGCTTCGGCTGCGCCGAGAAGCCCCGCGCGATGAACGACGCGCCGGCCGCGAGCGCGAGCGCCAGCCCGTTCAGCGGCGTGTCCGGATTGCCGTCGGGGCTGACCGAGGCGACGTAGCCGGTCGCGCTCGTCGGCGAGCTCTGCCCTTTCGTGAGCCCGTACGTCTGGTTGTCCATGACGATGTACGTCATGTCGATGTTCCGCCGCACCGCGTGGACGAAGTGCCCCGCGCCGATCGCGTAACCGTCGCCGTCACCGCCCGCCGCGATCACCGTGAGATCGCGGTTCGCGAGCTTGATCGCCGACGCGACGGGGAGCGCGCGCCCGTGCACGCCGTGGAACGCGTAGCTGTGCAGATAGCCGGAGATCTTCCCCGAGCAGCCGATCCCCGAGACGAATGCGACGTCCTTCGGCTGCTTGCCGAGCTCCGCCATCGCCTGCTTCAGCGCGGAGAGCACCCCGAAGTCCCCGCAGCCCGGGCACCACCACGACGGCGTCGCGGTGGCGAAGTCTTTCGGCGTCAACGTGGCCGTCATCAGAGCACCTCCGCGGCAGCATCACCCTGTCGAAGCGTGAGTCCCGACGTGTCCAGCACGGCGTCGATGACCTCGATCGGGCGGAACGGGCGCCCGTCGTACTTGCGCACGCCGTGCAGCGCGTCGAGCGGTCCGACGACCGCGCGGATCAGCTGCATCAGCTGGCCCGTGTAGTTGTTCTCGACGACGAAGACGTGCTGCGCCCCGCGCACGAACTCGCGGATGTCGTCCTCGGGGAACGGCCAGAGCGTGCGCAGCTGCAGGAAGCGCGTGAGCACGCCGCCGCTCGCGAGCCGCTGCACCGCTTCGGCGATCGGGCCGCGGTTCGCGCCGTAGCCGACGATCGCGATGTCGGCGTCGGCGATCCCGTGCAGCACCGCCTTCGGCAGGTCGTCGCGCATCGTGACCAGCTTGCCCATCCGCTTCTCCATCATCCGGGCACGGTTGCGCGCGTTCTCGGTGATGACGCCGGCGTCGTTGTGCTCCGAGCCCGGCGCGAGGTGCATCCCGCCCGGCACGCCGGGGATCACGCGCGGCGAGACGTTGTCCTCCGTGAACGCGAAGCGCTTGTACTCGCCGAAGACGACCTCGCCGGAGTCGATCAGCTTGCCGCGGTCGATCTCCACCGCCTCGACGTCGAGCGGCGCGAGCGTCGCCTTGCTCTGGCACAGCGCCTGCTCCGTCAGCACGAAGACCGGGAGTTGGTACTTCTCGGCGAGGTTGAACGCGTCGACCGTGATCTCGAACGAGTCGTGGACCGTCCCCGGCGCCAGCACGACGCGCGGGATCTCGCCGTGGCCCGAGTAGATCAGGTGGTTGAGATTGCTCTGCTCGGTCTTGGTCGGCATCCCGGTCGACGGGCCTGCGCGCGCGCACTCGACGACCACGACCGGGATCTCCAGCACGCCGGCGAGGCCGATCGCCTCGGTCATCAGCGCCTGCCCCGGTCCGGAGGTCGCGGTCATCGCGCGCACGCCGGTGAACGCCGCGCCCAGCGTCATCGTGATCGCGGCGAGCTCGTCCTCCGCCTGCACCACGACGCCGCCGAACTTGGGCAGCTGCTTCGACATCCACTCGAGGATGTCGGTCGCGGGCGTGATCGGGTAGCCGGCCATGAAGCGGCAGCCGGCGACGAGCGCGCCGTACGCGATCGCGTCGTTCCCCATCATGATGAGCCGGTCGCCGTCGGCCCCCGCCACGAGGCCGTAGCCGCTCGGGCGGTCGCCGTAGTGCTCGACGACGTAGCTCTCGCCGGCCTCGATCGCGCGCATGTTGATGTCGACGACCTTCTCGCCCTTGCGCTGGTAGACGCCGCGCACGTCGTTGCGCACGATCTCGGGGTCCATCCCGAGCAGCGCGCCGAGCACGCCGAGCGAGATCGTGTTGCGCACGAGCTCGAGCCCGAGCTGCTCCTTGGCGATCTTCGCCAGCGGGATCTCGTACCAGGTGATGTCGTCCCGCCGCATCTCGTCCGGCACGGTTTCCGAAGTGTTGTCGAAGACGACGAAACCGCCGGGCCGCATCTCCTCGACGTGCGCCTCGACGGCTTCCAGGTCGAACGCGACGAGCGCGTCGACCGCGTCGGCCATCCCGTAGTTCTGGTGCTCGCTCGCGCGGATCACGTAGTTGGTGTGGCCGCCGCGGATTCGGGACGGGAAGTCTTTGTAGGTGTAGACTTCCAGTCCCATGCGCTTGAACACGCCCGCGATGAGGTCGCCCGTGGTCAGGCTCCCGTCGCCGGCTTGGCCGCCGAACATCACTTCGACGCTGTTGAGGATCACTCGGAGCACCTCGCGATCCCGGGGGAAAATCCCGTCCCCCGGTGGTCCCTAGTTCCGAGCGGTCCCGAGACGGCCCTGTTCCGCCCGCTCGGTCGGGATCTCGACGAGCCCGGGCGCATCCCAGCATGCTGCGATATCCGGGTCGCGATGCGGATCCTCGACCGGATGATCCTCGGCGCGACATGGCCGGCGATCGTGATCGCGATCGCGTGCGGCGCCGAGCTGTGGGCGATCGGCGCGCGCGTCACGGCGTTCACCGGCGCGGCGTACGCGCTGGCGATCGGGCTCGCCGTCGCGTACGCGCGCCTCTCGCGCAGCGGCGAGCTCCGAGCGCTCGAGGCGGTCGGGATCGCGCCGCGCCGCATCACCGCGTCGGTGCTCGTCGTCGTGGTCGTCGTAGCGGCGTGCAGCGCCGTCACGGCGTGCAGCTTCGGGAAGCCGGCGGTGCCTACGGAGTACGCGGGATATCTCCTCGCTGCGTTGCAGCTGCCGCTGGCAGCCTCGCTCGCGCTTCCGGTGGTGCGACTCGCCGGCGACGAGCAGCCCTGGGCGGTGATGGCGCTGGTCCTCGGCGTGTATTCGATCGGCGTCGTCGCGCTGACCGCCTTCGCGCGCGTCCAAGGCTGGGCGCCCGGGCTCGAATGGCTCTTCGTCGACGGCGCGCTGCTCGCCGCCGACGTCACGCTCTACCGGCAGGCGGACGTACGTCGCTCCTGACACGCGGCGCGGGTGGAGATGCGCGCTGGTCCCATCACCTCAGCTCGCGGTGCGCGTCCTTCGCACAGCGCCACGCGTCGAGCCACGCTTGCCGTCCCTCGTCCGCGTGCAGTTCTTCGAGCATCGAGAGCTGGCCGGCGACGAATGCGGCGTCCTCGTGATTCGCCCAGGCGCGCAGCCGCGCGCGGCCGACGACGGCGTCGTGCTGCTCGCCCAACACCGTCTGAATAGCTTCGACGGCATGGGCTAGCCGGCGTGCGCGGCCGCCCAGTACCGAGACCGCCGCTTCGGCGGCGTAGCGCGCGCGTTTCGCCGCGATGCGAATGCGGTGCAGCTCCGCGTCCGGCGTCGGGCGCGAACGGCGGCGGACGCGCTTGCGCAGGCCTGACCACGCATCTTCGACGATCCACGGAAGCACGTCGCACGCGGGCTCGTTCGCGAGCGCGCGGCAGCGCGGGCGCCGCACGAGATCGATCAGCTCGCGCAAGAGGTCCGCATAGCGCGGCTCGTTCAGCATCGCCTGCATCCGCAGGTACGCGCGCTCGCGCTCCGCGCCGAACGCGTCGAGAATCGCATCGGCGCGGCGGCGGTCGTCGCCCGAGAGCCGCTCGGCGTGGCGGCGCATGCGCCCGAGCAGCACGTCGGCATCGCGCGCCTCCGCGAAGCCGTCCTGCAGCCAGCGCATGCGCTCGCTCAGACCGCGCGCCCACGGTTCGTCGAGCAGCGGGCGGAACGTGCGCAGATCGCTGCGCAGCCGGCGCACCGCGACGCGCGCGTCGTGGACCGCGTCTTCGTTCGGCCGCGTGCGCAGCAGCGGGTCTTGCCGCACCAATCGCGCCAGCGAACCGGCGAACGCCGCGCGCGCGACCTCGCGCGCGGGCGAGGCCGGCTTCAGATGCGGCACCGCCCTACAATCGCTCTTCGAGCGCGCGGATCGCGACCGGCGGCCCGGCCGCGACCAGCTCGTCGCGCGCGCACAGCTCGGTCTCCGGCGCCGGGCGGAAGCGCATCGCCCCGTCGCGCTTGAGCGCGAGGACGAACGCTTCGTCGCCGTCGGGGAAGAGCTCCACCAGCGCGCGGCCGATCCACGCCGAACCGTCGCGGATCGTGATGTCCTCGAGCAGCAGCTGGCCGTTGTCGGCGGAGAGCACGGTGTCGACGAACTCGACCGCCGTCGGGCGCATCGCGAGGCTCGCCATCCGGCGCCCGCCGATGCTGTACGGAGAGATCACGCGGTTCGCGCCCGCGAGCCGGATCTTCTTGTCCGCGTCGTCGGCGTTCGCGCGCGCGACGATGAACAGATCGGGCTTGAGCACGCGCGCGGAGAGCGTGACGTAGATGTTGTCGGCGTCCTGGTCGACCGCGGTCACCAGCCCGCGCGCGCGCTCGATCCCGGCGCGCCGCAGCGTCTCGACGTCGGTGGCGTTGCCGCTCATCACCGTGAGGCCTTCGGCGGCGGCGCGCTGGAGCGAGGCCGGATTGATGTCGATGATCACGAACGGGATCTTCTCGGCGGTGAAGTCGCGCGCGATCTCGCGGCCGACGCGGCCGTAGCCGCAGAGGATGAAGTGGTCCTCCATCCTAGCGACGCGCCGCCGCATCCGGCGCTGGAAGACCTCGGCGCCGAGATGCCCCTCGACGATGTACGCGAAGCCCTGCAGCACCGTGTAGGTCAGCGCGCCGAAGCCGAACGCGACGACGACGATCGTCCACCATTTCCCCGCGACGTCGAGCGCACGCGGCTCGCCGCCGCCGACCGTCGTGATGGTCGTGACCGTCATGTAGAACGACTCGAACCACGACCAGCCTTCGAGCGCCGCATAGCCCGCCGTCCCGATCACCACCACGGCGACCAGCAGCGTCGCCGCGATCAATACTCTGCGGGGGAGGACGGTTCGCTCGCTCATACACGGCCGCCCCGTCCTTCGGTATCAGCGCAGGTCGTTCCGCCGCATCGCGATCCGGCCGCGGTCGTAGTCGAACCACCACTCGAAGTACTTCATCTCGTCGGTGCCGACGACCGCGTCGAGTTCGACGTCGAGCGCGTCGGGCCGCTCGTCGGGCTCTTGCACGCCGACCGTGAGGTTCCGGAAGCGCTGGGGCCCGAGCAGGAACGACGGGGCGGTCCGCGCGGCGACACGGATCGCGCCTTCGAGATACACCGCTTCCGAGACGGTGCGACCGCCGCGGAACGCCGTACGGCGCCAGCGCTCGATCTCGGCGGGATGCGCGGCCTCGAACGGCGCGAGGACCTGGAGATGCGGCGACCCGCTGTCGAGGAGGAAACGATCCCCCGCCGCGGTGCCGAACGCCGCGCCGATCAGCGGGACGCCTTCGTCGACGTACGCCGGGACGACGACGTTCTTCGGGTCGGCGAAGACGCGTTCCGCGGCGGCCGGCGTCATCACGTCGACGCGGCGGTGCTCGTAGTCGACGTGCACGACGTGGCCGAAGAAGAAATCGTAGCCGAGGATCCCCTCGATCCCGACGCGGTCGAGCGGCAGCGCGAAGACCGAGACATCGTTCATCGCGAGCGGTCCGGCGCTCATGTGCGGGACGATCGCGTGCTCGAGCAGCGGCTGCCATCCGCGCCGCTGTGCGATGCCCAGGTCCAGCATGATGCTCGCCGTCCCGGTGTCGAGCACGAAGCGGCGGGAGCGTCCGTCGACGTCCACGTCGACGGAGATGCGGTCGCCTTCGAAGTGCGCGGGGAGCGTCGCGACGCCGCCGGGCGGCGGGCTCGCGAACGTGAAGGTCCGCAGCGTCTGCGGGATCGCGACGTCGATCTCGGCCAGACGCTGCGGTTCAACGGAGTCGACGGTCACGTCGAGATCGTCGCCGCCGTCACCGTCCGAGACGCGCCAGTGCCGCGCGCGCCGCATCGTGCCGAGCGGCTCGAAGCGGTCGAACGTGGTGACGATCGTGCGTCCGCCTTCGCGCGTGATCTCGTGCGCGATCGCGCCGGTCGCCTTGTCGACGTAGAACCAATGCGGCCTGTCGCGCGGCGCGCGGTCGACGAGCACCCACGCCGGGCCGAACCGCGTCGACTCGCCGGCGAGCGCGCAGTCGGAGAGCGCGAACGGGAAGCCGCTTTGCGGCAGCCGGTCGAGCGCGTCGCCCTGGTCGTCGGAGAGCGTGGCGTGCGCGATCCCGTTCGCGTCGGCGCGCCAGCGCACGCCCTCGGAACGTCCGCCGGAGTACTGCGCGGCGCCGACCGGGATCGTCGCGCGGAAGTCTCGGCCGCGCACCGCGACGCGCACGGCGAGCCGGCGCGACCCGTTCACGTACGTCCAGCTCTCGCGCCGCTCGGCATAGCGCGGGTCGGGGACGCCGGCGGCGGTCCGGTACGCCGCGAGGACGTCGGCGAGCGGCGTCTCCGCCGGGCGCAGATCGGGCGGCTGCCACGCCGCGGACGCCTTGCCGCCGAGCAGCACGAGCGATGCGAGCGCGAAGCACGCGACCAGCGGCGCGAAGCGACGGCGGAGCATCAGGCGGCGAGCGCTCCTTCGACCGAGGCGCGCAGCGGGTTCGACGGGTCGTGCCAGGCCTCGATGAACGCCCGCAGGATGCTGCCCGTGAGCCCCCAGATGCGGCGGCTCTCGTAATCGAGAATGTACGTTTCGACGCTGAGCTCGCCGATGCGCACGGTGCCCTGCTCGAGCGTCTCGATGACGACCGCGAGCGGGATCGTGAAGACCGCCGCCGTCTCGCTGCCGTCGATCGTCAGCGGCCCCGGCGCGACCGTCGCGACGAACGGCGTGACGTCGAAGTTGTTGGCGCGGCGCTGCCGGACCATCGGCAGCTCCCCGACGATCCGCACGCGCTCGGCCGCGACGCCGACCTCTTCCCATAACTCGCGCAGCGCGGTGCGCCGCAGATCGCCGCCGTCCGACGGGTCGACCGAGCCGCCGGGCAGCGCGATCTGTCCCGGATGATCGCGGAGGTGCGCGGCGCGCTCGACGAAGATCACCCCGTGCGGCGGCGCGCGCAGGATCGCGACGGCGACGGCGGCCGTGCGGCGGGTCGGCTGCACCTACGGCGCGCCCGGCGCGCGCGCCGTTTGCCAGCGAATTCCCAGAAGCGCTTCACCCATCGCTGGCACGTGCTCCCGGGGGAGCATGCCGTCCTGCTCGAAGAGAGCGGCTCGTGATCGACTTCTTTTTGCACCGGCCGGTGTTCGCATCGGTCTGTGCGTTCTTCATCGTGCTGGCGGGCGCCATCTGCATCCCGACGCTCCCCGTCGCGCAGTTCCCGCAAGTCGCCCCGCCGGTCGTGACCGTCACCGCGACCTACACCGGTGCGAACGCGCAGGCGGCGGAGTCGTCGGTCACGACCCCGCTGGAAGAAGCGATCAACGGCGTCGACGGCCTGCGCTACATCAGCTCGACGACGACGAGCGACGGGACGAGCACCGTCGTCTCCACGTTCAACCTCGACCGTAACCTCGATCTCGCGGCGAACGACGTCCAGAACCAGGTGAACAACGTCTTCGGACGCCTCCCCGCCGAGGTCCGCGCGACCGGCGTCACGGTAACGAAGAACAGCGGCACGTTCGTGATCGCGATGGGGCTCGCGTCGAGCGACCCGCGCTACGACCGCGTCTTCGTCAGCAACTACGCGGCGAACAACATCGTCGACGTGCTGAAGCGGATCAAAGGCGTCAACGACGTCCGCATCTTCGGCGAGCGCCGCTACGCGATGCGGCTCTGGCTCGATCCGACCCGCCTGAACCAGAACCACCTCGCCGCCTCGGACGTCGTCGCCGCGCTGCAGACGCAGAACGTGCAGGTCGCGGCCGGCTCGATCGGCTCGGCGCCGATCCGCAGCGACCAGCCGTACCAGATCTCGGTCCGCGCCATCGGCCGGATGCGCACGCCGGAGGAGTTCGGGAACCTCATCCTGCGCTCGAACCCGGACGCCGGTTTCGTGCGGCTGCGCGACGTCGGCCGCGTCGAGCTCGGCGCGGAGAGCTACGCCCAAGACCTGCGGCTGGACGGGCAGAACGCGATCGGGATCGCGGTGCTGACGCTGCCGAGCGCGAATGCGCTGCAAGTCGCGGGCGACGTGCGCACGACGATGAACCGGCTGCAGACGCGCTTCCCGCACGGGATCACCTACCGGTTCGGGTTCGACGCGACGCCGTTCGTCTCCGAGTCGATTCGCGAGGTGCTCAAGACGCTGGCGATCTCGATCGTCCTGGTGATCGCAGTCGTCTTCCTGTTCCTGCAGTCGTGGCGGACGACGCTGATCCCGGCGATCACGATCCCGGTCTCGCTGATCGGGACCTTCGCGCTGATGAAGGTCCTCGGGTTCTCGATCAACACGCTCACGCTCTTCGGTCTGACGCTCGCGACCGGGCTGGTCGTCGACGACGCGATCGTCGTGATCGAGAACATCGCCCGCTTCATCAACGAGAAGGGGATGGAGCCGTACGCCGGCGCGTCGGCCGCGATGCGAGAGATCACCAGTGCGGTCGTCGCGAGCTCGCTGGTGCTGCTCGC
This sequence comes from Candidatus Elarobacter sp., assembly GCA_036264835.1. Lineage (GTDB taxonomy): Bacteria > Vulcanimicrobiota > Vulcanimicrobiia > Vulcanimicrobiales > Vulcanimicrobiaceae > Vulcanimicrobium. The sequence continues at coordinate 11,822 of DATAQE010000042.1, read as the reverse complement.
GGTCTTCATACCGGTCGCGTTCTTCTCGGGGACGACGGGCCAGCTCTACAAGCAGTTCGCGCTGACGATCGCGTGCGCGATCACGATCTCGCTCTTCAACGCGCTCACGCTGACGCCGACGCTCTCCGCACTGCTGCTCGGCGAGCACACCGTGCACCGCAAGGGCTTCTTCGGCGCGATCAACCGCGTGATCGACGCCGGGCGGAACGGCTATCACGCGATCCTCCCCGCGCTGCTGCGCTGGCGGGTCGCGGTGCTGGGACTCTTCGCGCTCGGGCTGGCGGCGACGTACTTCGCGTACCAGGCGATCCCGACGGGCTTCCTCCCCGACGAGGACCTGGGCTACTTCTACGTCACGGTCCAGCTCCCCGAAGGCGCCTCGCTCGCGGACACCGAGCGCGTCACGCGCCGCATCGAGGGCATCCTCAAGAACTTCCCGGAAGTCTCGGTGATCTTCGAGCCGAACGGGACGCAGTTCGGCGTGAACGCGCCGAACCGCGCGATGATGTTCGTCTCGCTCAAGCCGTGGGACGAGCGCAAGTCGGCGTCCGAGTCGGCCGACGGCGTGATGCGGCGCCTGCGCCCGCAGCTCGCGCAGATCAAGAGCGCGGCGGTGCTCGCGTTCAACCCGCCGGCGATCCGCGGGATCGGGAACCTGGCCGGGTTCCAATTCGAGCTGCAGGACCAGGACAACGCCGGGATCCCCGCGCTGACCGCCGCGGCGCGCAGCCTCATCGCGACCACGCGCAGCGATCCGTCGCTGCGGAACGTCTCGACGACCTTCCGCGACGACGCGCCGCAGTACGTCGTCGAGATCAATCGAGAGAAGGTCGCCGCGCTCGGAATCCCGCTGCAAGACGTTTTCGCGGCGATGCAGATCTACCTCGGCTCCGAATACGTGAACGACTTCGACTACTCGAACCGCTCGTATCGGGTGTACGTGCAGGCCGACACGCCGTTCCGCGACCGGCTGCAGGCGCTCGACCGCATCTACGTCCGCACCGGCGGCTCCGGCCCGCAGCTCGCCGCGACCGTCCCGCTCTCGAGCCTCGTGACGACGCGCACCGACCGCGTCGCGCCGATCATCACGCACTACAACTTGATGCGCTCGATCGAGATCAACGGCGTCCCGGCGGCGGGCTACGGCTCGGGCCAGGCGCTCGCGGCGATGACGAACGCCGCCCAGAGCCTCCCGGCGGGGATGGCGTACGAGTGGACCGGGATCTCGCTCGAGCAGATCGAGTTCGGGAGCCAGGCGCTGCTGATCTTCGGGCTCGGGCTGCTGTGCGTGTTCCTCGTGCTCGCCGCGAACTACGAGAACTACAGCGATCCGGTGATCATCCTCGTCTCGGTCCCGCTCGCGATCCTGGGCGCGATCCTCGCGCTCGACTTCCGCTCGCTCCCGAGCGACCTGTACGCGCAGGTCGGCTACCTGATGCTGATCGCGCTGGCCTCGAAGAACGCGATCCTGATCGTCGAGTTCGCAAACCAGCGCCGCAAGCACGGGCTGAGCGCGGCCGAAGCGGTGCGCGACGCGGCCCAGACGCGGTTGCGCCCGATCTTGATGACCTCGCTGGCGTTCATCCTCGCGACCGTCCCGCTCGTGCTCGCGTCCGGCGCGGGCGCGGCGAGCCGCCGTTCGCTGGGGACGGCCGTCTTCGGCGGGATGATCCTCTCGACGGTGCTGAACCTGTTCGTCGTCCCGGTCGTCTACGTCGCGCTCGCCGGTCTGCGCGAGCGCTTGGCGCGCCGCAAGCGCGCACGGAAGCCCGCGCACGCGAACGGCCACGCACCGGCCGGCAGCGTCCCGGTCTCGATGCACCGCACCGCCGACGGCGAGATCGTGCTGCACTTCGCCGACGGCAGCGAACCGGTCAAGCTCTCCATCCCTGAATGAGACGGCCCTGGGTGATCGCCGGCGCGATCGTCGCGCTGTTCGTCGTCGCGTGCGTCTCGGTGCTCGCGTACCTGGGGACGCGCTACCGAAGCTACTCCACGCCATCCGGAGCGATGGCGCCGACGCTCAACGTTGGCGACGCGTTCTTCGTCGACCGCTTCGCGTACTGGGGCTCGGCGCCGCAGCGGGGCGACGTGGTCGTCTTCGTCCCGCCGATCGCGTCCCCGAGCGTCTTTCTGAAGCGCATCGTCGCGGTCCCGGGCGACCGCTTCGCGATCCACGGCGGCCGGGCGGTCTTGAACGGCACCGTCCTGCGCGAACCGTACATCGCCGAGCCGGCGCGTTACGAGCTGGCGATCCGCGACTACCGCCTGTGGGTGGACGGCGCCCCGCTCGACCCGGCGACGGCGCTGCTGCCGCCGCGGGCCGACTGGACGGCGCCGGACACCGTGCCGAAAGACTGCTACGTCGCGCTCGGCGACAACCGCAACGACTCCGAGGACACGCACATGTGGGGATTTGTCTGCCCCGGCCTGCGAGGGCCGACGGCGCAGAAGCCCGTCGAGATCATCGGCCGCGCGTCGCTCCCCCCGTACGCTCGTATTCGGTGATGAACGACTGAACGACCGCGAACGTCTGCGGATCGACCGGGTACTCGAAGTGGTTCGGAGCGGTCGGACCCGTCAACCGCGCGTTCAGCGTCGCGCCGGCGAGCTGGGCGGAGTCTTCCGGCGCGACGTTGAGATCGTTGTCGGAACGAACCGTTAGGTACGAGATGGCGGGCGAGCCGGGAACCTCCGTGCCCTTGTTGAGCGCGGTGAGGAACGGGGTGTTCGGAGACATGAACTCTTGGCACGAGACGTACGCCTGGCAGTCGTTGAACGTCGTCCCGTGCTCGGGCCCCGCCATCCCGACGTAGATCGAGACGGTGCGGCGGTCGATGTTCTTGATGTAGTACCGTGCGGCGAGCGCCGCCGCGGACCAGGTGACGAGCACGACCTTGCGCGCGTTCGTCGACTTCATCACCGTCGCGACCTCGGTCTGCAGCTCGCGGGCGGCCGTCGCGAGATCGCCTTCCATGTCGGTGCTGTCGGTCCACATGAAGACGCGGTCCGCGCTCCACCCCGCGTTCACGAACTCTTGCTTCATCGGCGCCATCTCGTCGGCGGGCGAGGTCATCCCGGGGATGAGGATCACCGGATCGTGCTGCGATGGCGCCGTAGCGGCGGTCGCCGCGGCGCTCCGCTGCCCGGAAGCGGTCGCGGGTCCGCCCGGTGCCGCAGGGACGAGCGGCGCGGCGCCGGTTCCCGCGCTGGTTCCGCCGCCGCATCCTTGTGCGGAGAGCGCGACCCCGAGGGCGGCGATGATCGTTCGAGCGGTGGAGTTCGTCGTCATACGCAGGTCGCTCGATACCCCGATACCGGCTCGCACCGGTTCGGAGCGGCCTACCTGTGACCGAGCGCACCCGGCGCCCGGGCGAGGACGTCGCCCGGGAGTCCCGCCGCCCGCATCATAACTCCATCATGACGGAGCCGACCTCGCCGAGGTACCCTGACGGTGCCGTGGCGATGTGCCGCGGCCCTGGCACATAGCGAGAGGAGAGAGTTCATGCCGTTGATTCAAGTCAGCGTGATCAAAGGGGTGTTCACGCCGGAGCAAAAGGGGCAGATGATCACGCGCTTGACCGATGCGATGGTGAGCATCGAAGGCGAGAACATGCGCGGCGTGACCTGGGTGAAGGTCGACGAGATCGAGAGCGGCGACTGGGGCATCGGCGGACAGGCGCTGACGACCGAGGCCGTGCAGGCGCTCGCAGCGGGGAAGACGCCGGTCGGGGCGGGATGATCACGGTCGAGGGACGCCGCGCGGATCTTCCGTTCGTCGGCCGCGAGAGAGAGCTCGAGCTCCTCGCGAGGCTGACGTCCGACGCGCGCCCCTCGATCGTCTTTCTGACCGGGATCGCCGGCATCGGCAAGACGCGGCTGCTGGACGAGTTCGTCGCGCGGCGCCGCGCCGACGGCACGGCGGTCGTCCGCATCGACGCGCGTCTCGTCGAACCGACCCCGGACGGCGTCTACGCGGAGCTGAATCGCGCCGTCGGGGGCGAGATCGCGTCGGCAGACGACGCGGTCGCACGGCTCTCGGAGTTTCGCACCGTCGTCCTCGCGGTGGACGACGCCGACGCGCTCCGGCTGCTCGACACCTGGCTGCGCCAGACGTTCGTCCCGGCGCTGCCTCCGAACGTGCACGTCGTCTTCAGCGGGCGAGACGCACCTGCGGCGGCGTGGCTGAAGGTGCCGCGCCAGGGCGCGCTGCGCATGCTCGAGCTCGAGCCGCTCGCGGACGACGACGCGCTGGTGCTGCTCGGTGCGAGCGGCCTCGACGCGCCCCAGGCGCGCCGGCTCAACGGTGTCGCGCGCGGACACCCGCTCGCGCTCACGCTCGCGGCGCTCACGGTCGGCGACGACGGCGGTCCGGCGCTCGAAGAGCTCGCCGTGCACCGCATCGTCGACGAGCTCGCGCGGCGGCACCTCGGCTCGATCGCCGATCCCGTAGCGCGACGCGCGGTCGAGGCGGCGTCCGTGGTTCGCTCTGCGACCGCACCATTGCTCGGGACGATGCTCCCCGACGTGGCGCCGGGCGACGCGTACGAGCGCTTGCGCTCCGTCTCGCTCGTCGTGCTGTCGCGGGACGGCTTGCGCCTGCACGACGCCGTCCGCGACGCCATTGCGCGCGAGCTGCGCGCTTCCGATCCGGATCGGTATCTCGCACTGCGGCGCGCCGCGTGGACGCACATCGTGCGAACGCTGCGCACGGCGCCGGCGTCCGAGCTGTGGCGCCACACGGCCGATCTCCTGTACTTGCTCGAAAATCCCGTCGTCCGCGAAGCGTTCTTCCCGTCCGGCGCTCAGCGGTACGTCGTCGAGCCGGCGCGCTCGCATGACGCAACGATGATCGCGGCGATCGCGCGAAGGCACGACGGCAAAGACGCGGCGCGCGCCACGGCGGCATGGCTCGGGGAGACGCCCGGAGCCTTCGGCGTCGCTCGCGAGCCGAGCGGCGACGTCGCCGGATACTACGTCATCCTGGAGGCGGGGAGCGCGGCGGCCGAGATCACGGCGCGCGATCCGGTGCTGAGGCGGTGGCGCGAGCACCTCGACACGGACCCGGTCTCGCCGGACGAGCGCGTCCTCTTCTTGCGGCGCTGGCTCGCGGAAGAGCACGGCGAGTCGCCCTGCGCCGTGCAAGCGGCGTGCTGGATCGACATCAAGCGGATCTACATGGCGCACCGCCCGAAGCTTCGGCGCGTCTACCTGACGCTGCGCGATCCGGCGCCGTACCTGCCTGCGGCAGCGGAGCTCGGGTTCACGGTGCTCGACGCGTGCACCGCGGATGCGCACGGCGCACGCTATTTCAGCGCGATGCTCGATTTCGGACCCGGCTCGGTCGACGGGTGGTTCGCGAGGCTGGTCGCTGCGGAGCTCGGGATCGCGACACGCAGCTTCCTGGACGTCGGCGCGCGCGAGATCGTCGTCGGGCCTGCTCGTTCACCGCTCACGAGGCGCGAGTTCGACACGCTGCAGTATTTGCTGCAGCGGGCCGGAGACGTCGTCCATCGCGACGACCTGCTTACGGGCGTCTGGGGAGACGCATCGGAGATCGGCAGCAATGTCGTGGACGTCGCGATCCGGTCGCTTCGGAAGAAGCTCGGGCCCCGCGCCGCCGTGATCCAGACCGTTCCCGGCGTCGGCTACCGGCTGCGCGACGACGACGGAGCCTGATCCGCCGCACGCAGCTTCGCCAGGAGCTCCAGCGCGTTCTCCGCCGCCGCGTCCATCGCGGTGTTGTCGAAGATGCACCATGCCGGGATCACGGCCGCGCGCAGGCGCTGCGCGACGCCTGTGAGCACCGCGTCGTCGTAGCTGGAATAATACGTGCGCGGCGAGCCGTGAAGCCGCAGATAGACGAAACCGTCCCAGCCGCCCGGATCCGACGCTGCCGGAACGACGGCCGGATCGGCCGCGACGCGCGCGACCTCGAACGCGCGCAGCGCGGCGTCGGCGCCGGCTGAGAACCAGGTCGGATGGCGGGGCTCGCACGCCAGCGCGCCGCCGTAGCGTTCGCGAAACGACGTGAAGAACGCATCCGCGAGCGCCGCGTCGTACGCGAAGCTCGGCGGAAGCTGCACGAGCAGCACGCCGCGCTTCTGGCCGAGATGCGCGCTCTCGGCAAGAAAGCGCTCCAGCGGCTCGGCGCAGTCGGTGAAGCGCCGCGCGTGCGTGATCTCTTTGGGGACCTTGAGCGCGAACCGAAAGTCGTCCGGGACGCCGGCGGCCCAGCGCGCGTACGTCGACGGCCGGTGCGGGCGGTAGAACGACGAGTTGATCTCCACGCACGAGAAGCGCGTCGCGTACCGCTGCAGGTGCGTCCCGCCGCCCTCGAAGCGATCGCGCAGCGCGCCCGGGATCGTCCAGCCCGCCGTTCCGATGCGTATCATCCGGTGTGCGGCGTTTCGGCATGGCGGTGCGTTTTGCCCGGCGAACGGCGCGTGCGATGGATCTCGGTATCGAAGGCAAGCGCGCGATCGTGTGCGCGGCGAGCAAAGGCCTCGGACGCGCCTGCGCCGACGCGCTGGCCCGTGAGGGTGTGCGCGTGACGATCGCCGCGCGAACAGCCGGCCCGCTCGCCGCCGCCGCGGCCGAGATCGAGGCGGCGAGCGGCGTCCCGGTGACCGCCGTCGTCGCCGACGTGACGACGGCGGCCGGTCGCGCTGCGCTGCTGGCGGCGTGTCCCGAGCCCGACATCGTCGTGAACAACGCCGGCGGCCCGCCGCCCGGCGACTTTCGCGAGTGGGATCGCGACGACTGGATACGCGCGCTCGAGGCCAACATGCTCGCGCCGATCGAGCTCGTCAAGGCGACGGTGGACGGGATGATCGCGCGGCGCTTCGGCCGCGTCGTCAACATCGCGTCGAGCACCGTGAAGGCGCCGATCAAAGACCTCGGCCTGAGCAACGGCGCCCGCGCCGGTCTGACCGGATTCATCGCCGGCCTCGCGCGTGAGGTCGCGCCGCACGGCGTCACGATCAACAACCTCTTGCCCGGTGCGTTCGCGACCGATCGGCTCGGCGCGACGCTGCACAAAGCCGCCGAACGGGCAGGCACGACCGTCGAGGAGCAGGTCGCGCTGCGCACGCGCACGATCCCCGCCGGGCGCTTGGGCGCACCGGCCGAGCTCGGCGCGCTGTGCGCGTACCTGTGCAGCAGGCACGCCGGCTACATCACCGGCCAGAACCTGCTCATCGACGGAGGCGCGTACCCCGGCGTGCTGTGAGCCGCGCCGATCCGCATCAGACGCGCGGGACGGTCACCGTGAATCGCGCGCCGCCGAGCGGCGAGTCCTCCAGGTCGACGCGGCCGCCGGCTCGTTCGACCATGAGCCGGACCAAGGCGAGACCGATGCCGTTCCCGTCGGCGGCCGTCGGGCCGCGCTCGCCGAGCGTGAAGACGCGCTCGCGGTCGCGTGCGGCGATTCCGGGGCCGTCGTCGTCGACGGTGATGCGAACGACCCGCGCGTCGCCGAGATCCGCGCCGACGAAGACACCGCCGCCGCGGCGGCCGTGCTTCACGGCGTTGTCGATCAGGTTGATCAGCACCAGCGTGAGGCGGTCGTCGTCGATCGCGACGCCGAGCGCGGGGACGTCGTCGACGACGATCGCGATTCCGCGCGCGACGCCGGCCGACGCGCAGGCTTCGTGCGCGGCGCGCAGCGCGCCGCCGAGCGAGCCGATCGCGCGCGCCGGAAACTGCGCGTGCAGATCGAGCAGCGAGATCTCGAACATCCCCTCCACCAGGCGGCTCAGCCGCAGCGACTCGTTGTACGCGATGCGTACGAAGCGCTCGCGCGTGTGCGCGTCGACGCCGTCGTCGAGCAGCGTCTCCAGATAGCCGCGGATCGAGGAGAGCGGGGTGCGCAGCTCGTGCCCGAGCGACGAGAAGAACGCGTACCGCTCGCGCTCCTGGCGCCCGCGCTCCAGCGCGCGCTCGACGAGCTCCGCGACGTTCCCCTTGTCGGCCGCGCGGTCGTACGTCGTCCAGCCGGTGCGGACCTCGAGCCGCGTCGCGGACTCCATCGCCGCCGCGATCCGCGCGAGCGCGGAGCGCGCGTCGACCGGTGCGGGGATGCTGCCGTCACGCGTCGGCGCGAGCAGCGCGGCGAGGAAGACGTCGCTCCCTCCGTCATGCGCGACCAGATCGTCGCCGCGCAGCACCTTGGAGACCGCGGTCGAGAACGCCGCGGTCGCGGAGCGCTCCAGCGCTCGCGCCGCGCGCAGGCCGCGCCGCCACGCGACGCGCTCCAGCTCCGGCAAGCGCACGACGAGCACCGGGCGCTGCGCCTGCGGCAGCTCCCCGAGCCGGCGCTCGAACACGTCGAGCCGCGGGAGCAGCCCGCGAACCTCAGGCGCGTGCAAACTTGTAGCCATAGCCGTGAACGGTGTGCAGCATCGGCGGCAGCTTTCCGTCGTCTTCCAGCCGCCTGCGGATTCGGCGCACGTGCACGTCGACGGTGCGGTCGTCGCCGTGGTACTCCGGCCCCCAAAGACGGTGCAGCAGCGAGTCACGCGAGAGCGCGACGCCGGCGTTCCTCGCGAGCTCCAGCAGCAGCTCGAACTCGCGCGGTTTGAGCCGCACCGCGGCGCCGTCGACGCGCACCTCGCGGGCCGCTTCGTCGATCTCGAGCCGGTCGAACGTCAGCAGGACCGGAACGTGCGCCGACGGCGGCCGCGCGCGCCGCGCGATCGCCTTCACCCGGGCGACGATCTCGCGCGGCGAGAACGGCTTCACGACGTAGTCGTCCGCGCCGATCTCGAGGCCGACGACGCGGTCGATCTCCTCGGAGCGCGCGGTCAGCATGAGGATCGGCACGTCACGGCCCTCGCGCCGCAGCGTCCGAACGACGTCGAACCCGTCCATGACGGGAAGCCCGACGTCGAGGATCAGCACGTCGGGTCCGCCGCGCGCGAGCCGCAGCGCGGCCGGACCGTCCGGCGCCGGTTGACAATGGAACCCGTCGCGTTCGAGATGATGGACGAGCAGCTCGCGGATCGGCGCTTCGTCCTCCGCGACCACGACACGCGTGACCAGCATACCGGGAGCGGTGCCCCGCTGGGGCGCGCCGAATCACCGGCGATCGTGTGCGCCCGGTTCTCGCTCGCCGGCCCCGAACGGATCGCCGACCGCTATCCGCAGTTCAAGCTGCGCGCGTCCTGGCCGCGGCGCTACAACATCGCGCCGACCCAGGACGTCCTCGCCGCGCGCAACGAGGGCGGCGGCGAGATCGAGCCGCTGCGCTGGGGGCTGGTCCCGTTCTGGGCCAAGGATCTCGGGATCGGCCAGAAGCTCATCAACGCGCGCGCCGAGACGCTGGCGGAGAAACCGGCCTTCCGCAGCGCGCTGCAGCAGCGGCGCTGCGTGATCTTCGCCGACGGCTTCTACGAGTGGACCGGTGCGAAGGGCAAGAAGCAGCCGCACCGCTTCACCGTCGACGGCGGCGCGCCGTTCGCGTTCGCCGGCCTCTGGGAGCGCTGGGGTCCGAAAGACGCCCCCGTCACGACCTGCGCGATCGTCACCTGCGCCCCGAACGCGCTGCTCGCCGCGATCCACGACCGCATGCCGGCGATCCTCGACGACGCCGCGCTCGACGCATGGCTGCACGGCGACGTCGCCGACGCGCTCAGCGCGGTCGTCCCCTACGACGCCGCCCGGATGCACCGCGACGCCGTGACGCCGGCGATGAACCACCACGCGTTCGAAGACCCGCGCTGCTTGGAGCCGATCGAACCGCTGGCGCTGTTCTAGCGCTCGTCCTTCTGGATGAGACCGTCGCCGTCGAGCACCGTCTCGCCGCGCTGGTTCACGATGCTCGCACGCACTCGCATGCGGCGGCGCTGCGGGATCAGCTCGGTCACCTCCGCTTTCGCGGTCAGCGTATCGCCGATGAAGACGGGAGCGCGAAACCGCACCGACTGCTCGACGTAGAGCCCGCCGGGCTTCTGCAGCACGAGCCCGACGACGGTCGAGAGCAGGCTCGCCGTCAGCATCCCGTGCGCGGCACGCTGTCCGAACCGCGTCGTCTTCGCGTACTCGGCGTCGACGTGCAGCGGGTAGTTGTCGCCGCTGACCGCCGCGAACAGCAGGATGTCGGCCTCCGTGATGGTCTTCGAGAACGTCGCCGCGTCGCCGACGCGAAACGCCTCGAACGGCTTCTCTCCGTAGCTCATCGCGGCCGCTTTTCCGTGTCGACGATCAGGAACCCCGGCTTGGTGTGAAACCGCGCCGCGAGGCGCGGATCGCGCGCATGCGCCTCGGTGCCCGGTTGCGGCTCCCGAATCCCGCGCACGACGAAGCCGGCATCGAGCACGTCGTCGACGACGCGCTGCAGCGGGCGGTGGTAGAACCGCACCGGCACGGGCGTCTCGGCGAAGCCGGCCCACCTCTCCTCGACCAGCGACACGGTATGATAGTTCTCGACGTCCGCGCCGGTCATGAACGGGTGGTGGATGGAGAACACCAGTCGCCCCGCCGGGCGCAGCACGCGGGCGAACTCCCGCAACGGGCCCGACCAGTCCTCGAGATAGTGCAGCGTCAGCGACGAGAGCAGGACCTCGAACGACGCATCGTCCAGCGGCAACGGCTTCGCGAGATCCGCGTGCAGCACGCGCGCCCGTTCGCGCAGCCGTTCGCGCGCGAGCCGCACCATCGCCGCGCTGCCGTCGACCGCCACGACGCGCGCGCCGTGTTCCAGCAGCCATGCGGCGTGCTCGCCCGCCGCGCAGCCGGCGTCGAGCACCTCGAGATCGCGCACGTCGCCGAGCAGCGCGTGAACCGCGGGCCGCTCGTACGCGGCGTTCGCCGCGTTCGAGGCGGTGACGCGCGCATACGACGCCGCGAGCGCCGGGTCGTCGTACAGCGGGCTTCGGCCGCTCATGGCAGCGCTTCGGAGACCGGGCGCGGCGCGCGGATGCGCACGACCTCGACCGGCTCGGCGATCCCGCGCAGCGTGACGACGCCGCGCTCGCCCTCGGGGAGCACGTCCGCGACGCGCGGATCGTCGGCGAGCGCGCTCGTCATCAGCAGCTCGCCGGGACCCGCCGCATGGCCCACGCGCGACGCCAAGTTGACCGTCACGCCGAAATAGTCGAGGCGGTCGTTCGAGCGCATCGCGATGCACGGCCCGCGGTGCAGCCCGATCCGCAGCTGGAGCGGGGCCGCGGTCTCTCCGAAGCGCAGCGCGGCCTCGACCGCGTCGGCCGGGTCGGCGAAGACGGCCATCACCGCATCGCCGATCGTCTTCACGATCGCGCCGCGGCGCAGCGCGATCACCTCGTGCAGCGCGTCGAAATGCTCGCGCACCAGGCGGAACGCACGCGCGTCGCCGGTCTCTTCGTACATTCGCGTCGAGCCGACGACGTCGGTGAACGCGATCGTCAGCGAACGGATCGACAGCTCGAGCCCTTCCGCGAGCACCTCGCTGGAGAACAGGTCGCGGAACGCCTGCAGCGCCGTGACGTCGGCCGCCGTTGCGATCTGCTTCGAGAGCTCGGCCTCGGTCACGCGCACGATCGCCGCGCGCGGCGAGAGGTTCGCGACGCGCACGCGCACGCGCCCCGCGCGCACCACGGACGACGCCACGCGCACGCGCCCGCTGTCGACCTGCGCGTCGAGGTCGGCGGCGCCCGCGTCGCTCTCGACGACGAACCGCGCGGCGCGATCGGGCAGCGCCTGCACGAGGTATGCGCCCGGCGCCAGCACGGCGTCGAGCGAGACGACGGCGTCCGGTGCGACGGTCGTCTGTGCGTACGTCTGCCGCGCGCTCTGCGGGCCGGCGATGCAGTACGCCGGCGGATCGGCGGTGCGCCCCGACG
>DATAQE010000144.1:0-25610 GCA_036264835.1 Candidatus Elarobacter sp. | reverse complement strand
TTCTGGAACAGGAGGTTCATGAAGACGTACATCGGCTTGGTCTTGAGCACGAGCGCGCGCGCCGGCTTCTCCGGATCGCGGTTGAAGTGCTGGTGCACGCAGTTGTTGTGGACGATCGCGACGTCGCCGGCTTCCCACTCGTAGCGCACGCCGTCGTGCACCTCGGCGCCCTCGCCGTCGAGGATGTAGAAGACCGCCTCGTTGACGTGGCCGTGCTTCTGCGACTTCGCGCCCGGCGCGTACTCTTCGAGGTGGATGTGGAGCGTCTGCCCGAGCCCGTCCTTGGGCTCGAGATAGTGCTTGCTGAACGTCTGCGGGCCGTCCTGGAACGCGACGTCGCGCCCGCGCCGCACGCGCGGCAGCGCGCGCAGCCGCTTCAGCTCCTCGGTGAGGTTGTACTCGCCGCTGACCTCGCGGACGAACTTGCGATCCTTTTGGTCGTGGTAGTACGAGATCTTGGGCTTGGAGTCTGGCTCCATCATGCTCCTCGAAAACGGGCGGCTCGGGCGAAGCCCGAACGCGAAGGATTCACCGAAGGTGAATCCACTCAGTGCGGTGCGACGGGCGCGATCAGTTCGGCCGCCGGGAACGCTTTGTCGAAGACGCCGTACTTCACGCCCGCCGCGATCACCGGCTCGATGTCCTTCGCGTCGACGACCTTGCCGACGGTCGCGCGGACCATCCCCTTGATCGTCTCGGGCTTGAGCTTCGAGTACGACGCCAGCAGGTCGACCGTCTCGGCGTGGTGCGTGTCGGTGTACGCCGCCGCTTGCAAGAACGCGTCGTTGAAGCGCTTCACCGTGTCGGTGTTCTTCGCGAGGTAGTCCTTGGTGACGAACCATCCCGCGACCATGAACCGCTTCGCGATCGCGCTGAACGAACGGCCCATCAGCTTCGCCTTGCCGGAGTCGAGCGCTTCGGCGAGCGCCGGCGTCACCATCGTCGCACCGACGATGCGGCCCTGCTCGAGCGCCGCCGCGACCGCCGAGGACGGGACCTCGATGAACTTCACGGTCTTCGAGTCGCCGCCGTTCCCGTCGATCCAGGCCTGGGTCGCGACCGCCATCAAGTCTTTGAGCGACGACGCCGAGACCGTCTTCCCGTTGAGGTCCTTGACGCTGCCGATGTTCGCGTCTTTGGCGACGAGGAAGCCGGCGATCGGATACGAGTCGAGGTAGATCGACGCCGGCGCGACGATCTGGAAGCCGACGCCGCGCGCGTGCGCCGCGCACAGCCCGATCAGACTCGACTTGCCGATGTCGATCGACCCGCCGACGACCGCCGCGGCGGTCGCCGAGCCGCTGCCGAGCGCGGTCAGCGAGACGTCGAGCCCGTTCTTCTTGAAGAGTCCCGCGTGCTGACCGTAGAGGATCGGCGTGATGTCGTCGTCGCCCGCCGCGGCGAGGCGCACCGAGACGGGACCCGCCGCCCAGGAGCGTGCCGGGAGCAGCGGCAGTGCGAAACCGGAGGCGATCCCTGCGATCGCGTTCCGCCTAGAGATTGGCATCGATGAGATCTCCCGCGTTGAACGATTTGCCGAGCGCCTTGAAGTGCACGGCGGCCTCGACGACGTTCTGCAGCGCCTTGGCGTCGAAGCGCTCGCCGTAGACGGCGCGCCGCATCCGCGCGATGACCGCGGCGTCGGCGCGCGAGTGCTTGTCGAGGATCTTCGCCGACTCGGAGCGGTGCGCGTTCGCCCACTTCCCGGCCTCGTAGATCGCGTCGACGAACTTCTTCGCCGTCGCCGGGTTCTTCTTGACCCAGTCCTCGCTCGCGAACCAGCCGTTGATCATGAAGCGGTCGGCGATCGCGTCGTACGGCTGCGCGAGAACCTTGACCTGACCGGCGTCCTCGGCCATGGTGAGCGACGGCTCCGGGATCACGCCGGCGTCGATGGTGCCGCGGCCGACCGCGGCGCCGATCTCGGCGGCCGGCATCTCGATGAACTTGACCTTCGCCGGATCGCCGCCGTGCTTCTCGACCCACGCCGACGCGCCGATCTGCGTGAGGTCGCCGAGCGCGTTGACCGCGAGCGTCTTCCCTTCGAGGTCCTTGCCGGTCTTGATCGCCGAGGTCTTCGCGACGACGAGGCTCGTCGTCGAGGCGGTCGAGACGTACTCGCCGGCCGGCGCGATGAACTTGAACGGCAGCCCCTTCTCGTGCGCGTGCGACATCGAGACGACGTTCTGCTCGCCGACGTCGAGCGCGCCGCCCGCGACGGCGGCCGCTTCCGCGGCCCCGTTGCGCAGGTTCTGGATCTGCACGGTGAGGCCGCGCTTCTTGAACAGCCCGAGGTCGTCGGCGTAGTACACCTCGGCCGCGGTGTCGTTCCCGGTCGCGCCGACGCGGACGACGGCCGGCGCGTCCGCGCTCGCCGCGGCGAGCGGGAGCGCGAGCGACGCCGCGGAGGCCAGCGCGAGCGCGGTGAGCGCGATGCGCGAGGCGATCACCCGGGGAGCCCCAGCATCGCGCGGAACTGCTTCTCGAGGTCGTTGTACTGCTGCGGGCTCGGCGGGCTCACGATCACGAACGGGTGCTTCGGATCCCAGACCGCGGCGTCGTTCTTCACGTCGGTCCGCGAGGAGATCTCGCCCCCGCCGCGCTGCGCGATGAAGCTCTGGCCGTCCTTCGAGAGCATCCAGTCGATGAAGACGCGCGCGGCGTTCGGGTGCGGCGCATTCTTCGCCAGCCCGATCGGGTTCAGCGTCACGAAGAGCGGGTTCGGGCTCATGAACTCGACCGGCTTCCCGGCCTTCTTCTGCTCCTCGGCCATGTATCCGTAGGCGGTCGGCGTCGCGTCGAACTCGCCGGACTCCAGCGAGGTCACGGTCTGCGTGTGGCCGCTCGTCTTCACCGGCGCGTTCGCGACGATGCGCTTGGCGAGATCGGCGCCGTTCTTGTCGACCTGCAGCAGCCCCATGTACCAGTTGAGCGCGCCGGTGTCGAAGCCGAACTTGCCCTTCCACTCCGGCTTCGCGAAGTCGGCGAATGACGTCGGCGGCTTGAGGTTGTCGGCCTTGAGCCGCTGCGGGTTCCACGCGATCACGGTCGTGTTCTGGTAGAGGTTCGTCCAGAAGCCGTTCGGGTCGATCGTCCCCTTGATGAACTTGTCCGCGTCGGGCGCCTTGTACTTGTCGAACGCGCCGGACGCGACGAGCTGCATCACCTGGAACGCGTCGCCCGAGATCACGTCGGCGTTGAACTTGCCCGCGCGCTGCTCGGTGAAGATGCGCGCCGGCAGCTGCGAGCTGCCGAGCCGGAGCGTCTCGACGCGCACGCCCGGATGCGTCTTCATGAACGCGTCCGCGGTCGCGTTCATGTCCTTGGTGTTCATCGTCGCGTACCACACGACGACGCCTTCCTTCTTGGCTGCGTCGTCGGCGGGGGCTGCGGAGACGCCGTGCGCGAATGCGAGCGCGCCGCACAGGGCGGCGGCGCCGGCGACGAACAGCGAGCGTGATGACTTCATGCGGGTCCTTTCCGAGAGATCGGGCGCAGCTTCACGCGACGACGTCGCCGCGCGCTGGCGCCGGCGCCGGCGCGTGCGCCGCCGCCAGGGTGTAGACGACGCCGTCCCGGGTCGGCATCACGACGGCCTCGGAGCCGTCGGGGCGCAGGTGCACGGCATCGCCGTGTCCGAGCCCCGTCTTCTCCTTGTGAACGCGCACCCGCACGTCCGCGCCGTTGACGTCGACCGTGTAGTCCCAGCTTTCGCCCTGGTAGATGCTATAACGAACGGTTCCGGCCCAGTCTTCGTCACCGTGCCGCTTGCGCGAAAGCTCGATGTTCTCCGGACGGACGAAGACGCGCACGCTCATCCCGGCGCGCAGCTCGGGCTGCGGCTCGGTGTGCACCAGACCCTGCGCGGTCTCGACGACGAGCGCGGTCGCGTCCGAGGCGCGCACCGTGCCGTCGAGCGCGTTCGCGACGCCGATGAAGTTCGCGGTGAACTCCGCGCGCGGGCGGCGGTAGATGTCCTGGGGCGCCCCGGTCTCCACGATCGCGCCGCGGTCCATCAGCATGATGAGGTCGCTGATCGCGAGCGCCTCGCTCTGGTCGTGCGTGACGTAGACGGCGGTGATCCCGAGCTCTTGCTGGACGGCGCGGATCTCCTCGCGCATCCGCTGGCGCAGCTGAGCGTCGAGGTTCGAGAGCGGCTCGTCGAGGAGCAGCACCTTGGGCTCGCGGACGAGCGCGCGCGCGAGCGCGACGCGCTGCTGCTGCCCGCCGGAGAGCGCGGTCGCCGGGCGTTCCGCGACCTCGCCGAGCCCGACCATCTCGAGCGCGCTCAATGCGCGGGTGCGCGCCTCGCCGCGCCCCGGCCGGCCGGGCCCGACGGTCAGCGGGAAGGCCACGTTCTGCAGCACCGTCATGTGCGGCCAGATCGCGTACGACTGGAAGACCATCCCGATCGGACGCTTGTTCGCCGGGAGAAAGACGCCCGACGCCGCGTCGTAGACGCTGCGCCCGTCGATGCTGATCGCCCCCTCGCTCGGCCGCTCGAGCCCGGCGATCATCCGCAGGGTCGTCGTCTTGCCGCAGCCGCTGGGGCCGAGGAGCGTGAAAAGCTTGCCCGCCGGGACCTCGAAGTCGAGCCCCTGCACGGCGGTCTTCCGGAAGTCGCGGCCCTCGAACCGCTTCACCAATCCGCTGACGGAGATCACGTGCGGAGGTTCTTGTCGCCGGACGCGCGTAGTCCCTCTCAATTCACTATATCCGATATAACGATTTCCCCGGGCCTCGGCCTGCGGGGTCGCGGGGAGAGCCGATGGGCAACAAGTCGCACTACGATCCCACCCACAAGCGGGTCTTCGTGCGCGAGATCAGCGGCGAGTACAGCCTCAAGCACGAGCTCAAGCGGCTGCGCGAGCTGCCGCGGGTCCAGAAGAGCGAGAACGTGACGTTCCAGTCGGGGCCGCAGGCGTTCTCGAAGCACTTCATGGAGCCCGAGGACGGGCTCGGCCAGACGCTGCACATCCACCTCGAGGAGTACGCGCCCGGCGGCAAGTCGCAGATGCACGGGCACGTCAACGAGGCGATCTTCTACATCCTGGACGGCAAGGGGTACGAGATCCACGACGGGATCCGCTACGACTGGAAAGCCGGCGACATCGCGGTCGTGCACAACAACTGCGTGCACCAGCACAACAACGCCGACGAGAACGCGCCGGCGCGCGCGCTGGTGATCAAGACGAAGCCGATGTACATGTTCATGAACATGCTGTTCCAGCAGCGCGTCACCGAGCGCCCGAAGGAGCCTTCGCCGACGCAGGGCGAGTTCGTCCCGCGCGAGGACGCCGAGCACAACCGGCCGTGGTACCACGATCACGATCACGATCACGACCACGCGCACGAGCATGACCACGACCACTCCGCGAACGGCGCGCAGGCGCACGCACACGAGCACTAGGACGGATCGCACCACGATGGGTTTCGAAGAGTCGCAGAACTGGCTGGCCGGGAAGCAGCAGGCGGCGTTCTACGCCGAGGCGCTGCGCGAGGCCGCGGAGCGGCCGATCCGCGACGCGGGCCGCAAGAAGATCATCACCCCGGAGGAGATGCCGTGGGAGATGGCGCCGCAAGGCTTGATCAAGCACCTCGTCAACGACAAGATGAACGCGCGCGTCGAGACGGTCGACATCTACATGCAGATCATCCCGCCGGGGAGCCGTTCCGGGAAGCACCGGCAGCTCGCCGAGGAGTGCCTGTACGTGCTCGAAGGCCACGGGTACGACCTCCACGTCGACTGCGACGTCGAGATCACCGACACGTACCACTGGAAGCCTCAGGACGAGGAGCGCCGCTTCGAGTGGGCGGCCGGCGACATGATCTACGTCCCGCCGAACACGATCAGCCAGCACTTCAACGCCGACCCGTCGCGCCCGGCGCGCCTGGTCAGCGCGACGAACCGCATCTACAAGTACTGCGGGCTGAACGACCTCGAGCAGATCGAGAACGCGCCGGAGTACGACCCGAACGTGGTCCTCGACGACGAGACCGTCCTGCGCTACCTCGGCGCGGTCCCCGCATCGCGCTGACGTGACCGAGCCGTCGCCGAGCCGCAAACGCTTCCTCACCGGCGTCGCGCTCGGCGGCGCCGCGGCCGCGGCGGCCTCCGCGCGTGCCGCAGTCGCGCAGACCGCGCCGGCAGCGTCGCCGGCGCCTTCGCCGCGCCCGCCGGACGCGACGCGAGCCGCGGCGCGCGAGCGCGCGACCGGCGACGCCGCGCCGCCGATCACCGTGAGCGATCCGACCTCGGACTTCATGGTCGACGTGCTGAAGACGCTCGACCTCGACTACGTCGCGGCGAACCCGGGCTCGTCGTTCCGTGGGATCCACGAGTCGCTCCTGAACCACGGCGGGAACCGCAAGCCCGAGTTCATCAGCTGCACGCACGAAGAGGTCTCGGTCGCGCTCGCCCACGGCTACGCGAAGGCGGCCGGGAAGCCGATGCTCGTCCTCGCGCACAGCAACGTCGGCCTGCAGCACGCGGCGATGGCGGTCTACAACGCGTGGGCCGACCGCGTCCCGGTCGTCATCATGGCGGGGAACGCGGTCGACGCGACACAGCGGCGTCCGGGCGCCGAATGGTACCACAGCGCGGTCGACCTCGGCGCGACGCTGCACGGCCTGGTGAAGTACAGCGATCAGCCGCTCTCGCCGCAGCACTACGCGGAGTCGGTCGTGCGCGCGTACGCGCTCGCGACGACGCCGCCGATGGCGCCGGTGCTGATCGCGCTCGACGGCGAGCTGCAAGAGCGCTCGCTCCCGGACCGCGACGGCTTGCGCATCCCGCATTTCCGGCGCTCGGTGCCGCCGGCCGCGGATCCCGGTGCGCTCGCGGAAGCGGCGAAACTGCTGCTCGCCGCGGAGCACCCCGTGATCGTCGCGGACCGTGCGGTGCGCACGCAGGCCGGGATGGAAGCGCTGGTCGCGCTCGCCGAGACGCTCGGCGCGCCGGTCCTCGATCTCGCCAGCCGCCTCAACATGCCGACGACGCACTGGGCCAACCACAGCGGCGAGAACGCCGCGCTGGTGCGCGAGGCCGACGCGCTGCTGTTCCTCGAGGTCGACGACGTCTACGGAACGGTCTACAGCTTCAGCGACACGGTCGAGCGCCGCGACCGCCGCATCGCGCCGGCCGCCGCGAAGATCGTCACGCTGGGTCTCGACGCGAGCTACGTGCCGAGCACGAACAACCAGGACGCGCAGCGCTTCATCGCGGCCGATCTGCCGATCGCGGGCGATGCGGAGACCTCGCTCCCCGCGCTGCTCGACGCGGTGCGGCGCGCGAAGAGCGGCGCGCACGCCGATCGCATCGCGGCGCGCACCGCGGCGCTGAAGACGTCATTTGCGGCGATGCGCGAGCGCGACCGCGCGGCGGCGCGCTGGGGCTGGGACGCCTCGCCGATCTCGACCGCGCGCGTGACGTACGAGCTCGGCGAGGTCCTCAAAGGCGAAGACTTCACGATCACCGGCCCGGTGCAGTTCTTCAGCAACTGGCCGCTACGCATGTGGCCGCTCACGAGGCAGCACCAGTACCTCGGCCGCCAGGGCGCGTCGGGCGAAGGCTATGCGGCGCCTGCGCTGATCGGCGCGGCGCTCGCGCTGAAGGGGACGGGGCGCATCCCGGTCTGCATCCAGAACGACGGCGACCTGATGTACCAGCCGGGCTCGTACTGGACCGCCGCGCACCACCGTATCCCGCTGCTCTCGGTGATGCACAACAACCGCGCTTGGCACCAGGAGGTCATGCACGTGCAACGCATGGCGAACCGCCGCGAGCGCGGGATCGACCGCGCGCACATCGGGACGACGATCCTCGACCCCGAGATCGACTACGCGAAGCTGATCGGCGCGATGGGCGTCTGGACCGCCGGCCCGATCCGCGACCCGCGCGAATTGCGCCCCGCGCTCCAAAAAGCGCTCGCCGCCGTGAAACGCGGTGAACCCGCCCTCGTCGACGTCCACACGCAACCGCGATGACGACGAAGAACGCAGTCATGCGAACCGCACGCATCGCCATCGCACGAACCGCGCGAATCCTCACCGTCACCGGCGCGGTGCTCGCCTGCGCGTGTGTCACCCTGAGCCTGTCGAAGGGTGCGCCTTCAGCCGCCGCCGCGGCCGACGACCCGGCGATCGCGCGCGGCAAGACGCTCTTCGCGCGCGTCGGCTGCTACGAATGCCACGGCTACGCCGGACAGGGCGGCGCCGCCGGACCGCGGATCGCCGCGCGCCTTCCCTACGCTGCGTTCGCCGCCTACGTGCGCCACCCGGCGCGCGAGATGCCGCCCTACACCGCGAAGGTGCTCTCGGACGCCGACCTCGCGGCGATCCACGCGTACGTCGCCTCGCTCCCCGCGCCGCCCTCGCCGGCGCCGGGGCGCTAGCCGATCAGCTCGGAGGCCTTCATCGGGCTCTTGAGCGAGCCGTACTTCACCGCGGCGTCGAGGACCGGCTGGATGTGCTCCGGTGCGAGCCGCTCGCCGTAGGTCGCGCGCGTCATCGCGCGGACGAGCGCTTCGTCGAGACCCGCGTGCTTCGCGAGGATCGCCGCGGTCTCGTTGTGATGGCGGTTCGCCCAGCGCGCGACGTCGAGCATCAGCCCGCCGAAACGCTTTGCGGAATCCGCGTTGTCGCGCAGCCAGGTGTCCGAAGCAACGAAGCCGCCGATCAGGAACTCGTCGGCGATCGCGGTGTACGCGGGCGCGAGCAGCTCGACGGCGTCCTTATGGAGCGTCAGCGCCGGCTCGGTCAGCATCGCGGCGTCGATTCGCCCGGCGCCGAGCGCCGCCGCCATCGCGGCGAACGGGATCTCGAGAAACTTCGTCTGCGCCGAATCGCCGCCCGTCTTGTCGATCCACGCCGACACCGCGACCTGCAGCTCGCCGCGCAGCGTCGAGATCGCGACGGTCTTCCCGCGCAGATCCGCGCCGGTCTTCAGCTTCGAGCCGCGCGCCTTGACGAGCACCGTCACCGGCGCTTTGTCGGTGTACAGCGTCGCCGGCGCGACGATCTTCACCGGGACGCCGCGCTGCCGCGCCGCGGCGATGGAGGTCAGGTTCCCGAAGCCCACGTCCAGCGCGCCCGAAGCGACGGCCGCGATGATCGCGCCGCCGTTCGCGAGCGTCGTGATCTGCGACTCGAGCCCGGCGCGCGCATACAATCCTTGCGCCTCCGCGTACAGCGGCTCGGCCGAGACGTCGCTGGCGACGACGCCGATGCGCACCGGTTTCCCGGCGGCGCGCGCGGTCACGGGGACGGCGAGCGCGGCGGCGGCTCCGCCGAGCGCGAGCAGCAGGTCGTGTCGTTTCACGGTTCCACCTCCGATGCGGCGCCGCTCCAGCGCCGGAACAGCGTATTCTCGATCCCGAACTGGTCGAGCGCCTTGCCGACCGCATGCGAGATGATGTCGTCGACCGTCTGCGGGCGCGCGTACATCCCCGGGACCGGCGGGAGGATGATCGCGCCCATCTCCGCGAGCTGCGTGAGCATCCGCAGATGCCCGAGATGCAGCGGCGTCTCGCGCACCATCATCACCAGCGTGCGGCGCTCCTTGAGGCACACGTCGGCGGCGCGCACCAGCAGGTTGTCGTTGAACGAGTGCGCGACCGCGGACGCCGTCTTGATCGAGCACGGCACGATCAGCATCCCCTCCGTGCGGAACGAGCCGCTCGAGATCGACGCCGCGAGATCGCCGTCGCGGTGGACGACGTCGGCGAGCGCCTCGAAGTCCGCCGCGGTGTACTGCGTCTCGAGCTCGATCGTCTGCCGCGCCTGGCGCGAGAGCACCAGATGCACCTCGACGTCGGGAGCGGCGTGCAGCGCGCGGAGCGCGGCGTGGGCGTAGAGCGAGCCGCTCGCGCCCGAGACGCCGACGATCAGGCGCCGCGCCGCGCTCACCGGAACAGCTCGCCGTATTTCGCGCGGATCTCTGCGGCGAGCTCGCGCGAGGTCTGCGCGACCGGCGGGAAGGTGTCGTAGCGCTCGTACGGGATGCAGGCGTCGATCACCATCCGAGAGTTCGTCAGCTTCGACTCGTCGGTGAGCATCGTGTCGAGCCGCGAGGACCAGCAGTTGTCGAGCATCGTCGTGCGCGTCTTCGGGTCGCAGCGCGTCCCCATCGCCCAGATCACGTCGTGGATGTCGCTCGGGTCGATGTCCTCGTCGACGACGACGATCCAGCGGCCGACGTAGCCGACGGGATTCACCTGCGAGGCGACGAGTCCGGCTTGCGTCGAATGCCCGAAGTAGCGCTGCTTGATCGAGACGACGCAGAACGTTCGCCCGGCGCCGCCCTGATGGAGCCACGCGCCGCGCACGTCGGGGATCCCGGCGCCTTCGAGCGAGTCGAGGAGCGCGGCCGAGCGCAGGAAGCAGCGCTCGAAGAGGTGCGAGTGCGGCGGCTTCTGGCTCGCGGCGCAGGTCAGGATCGGATCGTTGCGGTGGTAGATGCGCTCGATGCGGATCGGCGGCTCGTTGCGCGCGCCGCCGGCGTAGTAGCCGTGCCACTCGCCGAACGGGCCTTCCTTGACGGTCTCGCCCGGCAGGATCCAGCCTTCGAGCACGATCTCCGAGCGCGCCGGGAACGGTAGCCCGGTGACCTCGCCTTCGACGAGCTCGACCGGCCGGTCCATCATCCCGCCGGCCCACGCGAACTCCGCGACGTTGTCGGCCATCGTGTAGCCGCCGGCGAGGTACGTGAGCGGATCGGCGCCGACGACGATCGCGACCGGGCACGGCCGCCCGGCCTGCAGGTACTTGTCGCGGTGGATGCGCCCTTGCTTCCCGTTCGAGATATACGACGCGCACAGATCGCGTCCGAGCGCCTGCACGCGATATGTGCCGACGTTCACGCGGCCGGTGTCCGGATCGCGTGTCACGACGCCGCACGCGGTGCCGATGTAGCGCCCGCCGTCGAGCTCGTGGTGCACCGGGACGGGGAACTTGAAGACGTCGACGTCGTCGCCGCGCAGCACGTTCTCCAGCACCGGGCCGTCGGAGACGACGACCGGTTCGACCTGCCGGTACGCGCGCTTGATGTGCTTGCGGAAGTGCTGCAGCATCTCCATGCGGTCGCCGGAGAGCGCCGCGTCGATCCCGAGCACGGTGGCGAGGCGGAACGGCGAGCCGAACATCCCGTACGCGGTGCGGAAGCCTTTCGGGTAGCCCGGGATCTCGTCGAAGACGAGCATCGGCGCCTGCTCGACCTTCTGCCGGTAGAGCACCTCGGTGACCGCGCCCATCTCCTTGTCCCAGTGCGCGCCCTGCACGCGGGCCAGCTCGCCGCGGCGCTCGCACGCCGCGATGAACTCGCGCAGGTCGTTTTGAGCGGTGGCGTTCTCGAGCGTCAGCACCCTCGTAGCGTATCGCCAAAGCAGGGCCGCGACAAGCAGGAGCGGAAAATTCGTTATAGCGAATCGCGGGCGACTGCCGCCAGGCACGCCGAAAATCGGAGGACTGATGGGCAATCCGGTGACCCTCACGCGCGCGGCGTTCGTCGCGTCGACCGCGGCGGCGGTGCTGCTGCGACCCGGTGCGGCGCGCGCCGCCACGCAGATCGCGGCCGGCTCGGCGAGCGACGACGATGCGACGCCGTTCCTGTACGCGCAGAAGGCGGGGCTCTTCTCGCGCGCCGGGATCGAGGCGACGATCCAGCCGATGCGCAGCGGCTCCGCCGTCGCGTCTGCGGTGCTGGGCGGCACCTTCCAGCTCGGCAAGTCGAGCGTGATGTCGCTGATCAACGCGCGCGGCCGCGGCCATGCGCCGATCGTGATCGTCGCGCCGGCCGGCGTCTACGACTCCTCGGCGCCGGTCACCGGTCTGCTCGTCAAAGCGGACGGCCCGATCAAGACACCGGCCGACCTGAACCGCCAAGTGATCGCGGTCTCCGCGCTCAACGACCTCTACTCGATCACGACGAAGGCGTGGATCGATCAGCACGGCGGCGACTCCTCGACGATCCAGCTCACCGAGATCCCGATCAGCGAAGTCCCCGAGGCGGTCGCGGCGGGCCGCGTCGCGGCCGGGAACGTCCTCGAGCCCGATCTCGCGTTCGCCGCGGCGAAGGGCAAGACGCGGGTGCTCGGGCATCCGTTCGACTCGCTCGGGAAGCGCTTCACGTTCTCGGCGTGGTTCACGACGGTCGACTACGCGACGAAGAACCGCGACGTGATCGAGAAGTTCGCCACGGCGCTGCGCGAGGCGGCGAACTACACCAACACGCACCACAACGAGACGGTGCAGGCGCTGGCGGACTTCACGAAGCTCGATCCCGCGGTGATCCGCCGCTCGACGCGCTCGACCGGCGGCACGACGCTCGAAGCGAGCGACGTCCAGCACCTGATCGACATGGCCGTGAAGTACAAAGCGCTCCCCACGTCCTTCGACGCGAAAGAGATGCTCTGGAACTCCGCCCGCGCCTAACCCAAACGTCATCCTGAGCCTGTCGAAGGATGTTGCGAAGCCGGCACTGCCGTACGGCGCCGTGATACGCTGACGAGCATCCTTCGACAGGCTCAGGATGACATGGTGGCGGCTCCCGTTCCCGTCGCCGTTGCCGCGAGGTGCGTGACGTCGGCGGGGAGCGTGTTGCCGCGCCAGACGACGTGCAGGTCGGGGCGGACGAGAACCAGGTCGCGTTCGTAGAGCTCGCGCGCGACGGGCTCCTCGATCCGCATCACGTCGACCGGCGCGCCGGTCGCGCGGAGCGCGTCGGCGAGCGCGCTCGCGTCCGGCGGTGACGCGCCGAGGCGCAGCACGGTGTAGCCGTCGCCGAGCCGGTCCTGGATCGCGCTGCCGTCAGCGAGCCACACGTGCGGCAGGCGCGCGCCGGGCCAGGTGGTCGGCACGTAGCGCACGTCGTCGGGATCGGGAGCGTCGCCCGCTTCGTGCGCGATCAGCGGCGAGTCGGTGTAGCGGTAGCCGGCCTCGATGCCGAGGATCTCGGTGACCTTGCGCTGCTCGACGTCGAAGCGGCGCGCCATCTCGTCGAGATCGGTCGCGAGGCGCCAGCCGGCGAAGCGGCCCTGCATCGCCGCGCGCGACGCGGCGACGTTGCGCAGTCCGATCTGGCGGCGTTCGGTCTCGTACGAGTCGAGCAGCGCGGGGCCGCCCCAGCCGGCGAGCGTCGCGGCGAGCTTCCAGCCGAGATCGATCGCGTCGCCGACGCCGGTGTTCATCCCGAGCCCGCCGGTCGGGATGACGAGGTGCGCCGCGTCGCCCGCGATGAACGCACGCCCCTCGCGGTAGCGCTCCGCGCAGAGCAGGTGCTGCGTCCACGGGTTCACCGAGCGCAGCGCGATCGGCGTCTCGAAGCCGACCGCGCGCTCGAAGAGCGGCAGCATCTCGTCGTCGCTCTCCGCCTGGCAGTGCAGCGTCCAGTCGCGCGTGCTGTCCTGCACGATCAGGAACGGGAAGAGCGGCTGCACGACATGATAGTGCCGGCCCTGCCCGGTCGTCGCACGCGCGTAGAGCTCGGGCGCGTGGAAGAGCGCCTGCCGCAGGCGCCGGATGTTCCCTTCCCCGGCGAGCGCGATCCCGAGCGCTTTGCGCACCGTGCTCGAACCGCCGTCGCAGCCGACGATGTACTCCGCGCGCACCTCGCGCTCGCGGCCGTCCGCATCGGCGAGCGTCGCGGTCACGCCGTCCGCGTCTTGCGCGAAGGCGACGAGCTCGAAGCCGAACCGCACCTCGACCGACGGCAGCGCCTCGACCAAGCTCCGCAGCAGCGGTTCGATCGTGTACTGCGAGATCAGTTGGTACGGCTCGAGCGGGCGGCCGTCGTTCTGCGCCGCGATCTCCGCCTTCGCCTCGCGTACCGACGGGTACGGCAGGTGGACGAGCGCGGGCTCGGCGAGCGAGCGCGTCAGGAACACGTCCATCGGCGCGTCGGCCGGATAGCCCGCGGCGCGGATCGCGTCCGCGACGCCGAGCCGCCGGTAGATCTCCATCGTGCGCGCGTTGCAGCGCTCCATCTTCGGGAGTGCGCTCGCGACCGCGTTCCGCTCGAGGAGCAGCGTGCGCACGCCGCGCCGCCCGAGATCGAGCGCCAGCGTCAGGCCGACGGGGCCGGCGCCGACGACGAGAACCTGCGCCGTCTCCGTCACCTGCGCGCGCTCAATCGTCGAGCAGGCTCGTGTAGTAGCGCCAGCGCCCCTCGATCCCGAACGCGTCGGACGCCTGCTGCTCCAGCTCCTCGCGCCGCATCCCGCGCGGCGTCCCGATCATCGAGGCCCACAGCGTGAGCCGTGCCTGGTGCTCGAGCCAGATCGCGTCGATCACGACCTGCTCGACGCTCGTCCCGACGATCGCGATCCCGTGGTTCTGCAAGTGCACGATCCGCTTGTCGCCGAGCGCGCGCGCGAGCGCCGCGCCCTGCTCGCTCGTCGTCACCTTGCGCGACGAATGGTAGATCGGGATCTCCTCGCGCACGACCGACGCCATCACGCCCTGCATCGGGAGAATCGGCTTCTCCAGATCGCCGAAGATCGTCGCGATCGGCTGGTGCGTGTGCACGACCGCGGTCACGTCGGGCCGCGCCTTGTAGAGCTCGGTGTGCAGGCGCGTCTCGTCCGGCGCGCGGTACGCGCCCTCGACGTGGTTCGTCTCGAGGTCGACCAGCGTCACCTGCTCGGGCGTCATGTGCAGCTGGTTTCCCTGCTCCGCGCCGCGCGCGCGGATCAGCACGTAATCGGTCCCTGGGACCCGCGCGCTGACGTGGCCGAGATAGTCGACGAGCTCCAGCTTCGCGAGGACGCGGCAGCCGAGCGCGATCTTCTCCCGCAGCGGCTGCAGCGCGGAGCGGTCGGGGACCGCCTGCGCCGTCATTGCGCGATGAACTCGGCGGCCGGGAACGCGGCCTTGAGCACCTTGTACTTCGCGCTCGCGTCGATCAGCGGCTGCGCGCTCGCCGCGTCGAGCCGCTCGGCCCAGCGCACGCGGTGGATGTTCGGGCTGATCGCCTGCTTCGTGTATTTCTCAAGGATCTTCGCCGACTCGGCGTGGTGCGTGTTCGCCCAGCGCGACGTCTCGACGATCGCCGCTGCGAAGCGCTTCACCGCGTCGGGATGCGCCTTCACCCAGTCGGCGCGCGCGAACCACGCGCCGATGAGGAACTCTTTCGCGACCGAGCTGTAGACCGGCGCCAGCAGCCGCGCGTCGTGGCCGAGCGCCTCGGAGAGCTCGGGCTCGGCGATCACCGCCGCGTCGACGCGTCCGGCGGCGAGCGCGGGCGCCATCTGCGGGAACGGCAGCTCGATCCAGTGCACCGTGTTCGGGTCGGCACCGTTCTGGTCGAGCCACGCCGACGCGCCGACCTGCGTGATGTTCTTGATCCCGCTGACCGCGATCGTCTTGCCGACGAGGTCCTTCGCGCTCTTCACCGGCGAGGATTTCGCGACGACCAGCGCGGTCGTCGGCTCGCTGCTGGTGTAGTAGCCGCCCGGCGCGATCAGCACGAACGGGAGCCCTTTCTCGTGCGCCGTGGCGAGCGAGACCAAGTTCGCCTGCCCGATGTCGACGGCGCCCGACGCGACCGCCGCCGCGATCGCGGCGCCGTTGTTGATCAGGCTGATGTCGGCGTCGACGCCGGCCTTCTTGAGGAAACCTTCGTCCTTCGCCCACAGCACCTGCGCGCCGATGTCGATCGGCGTCGTCGCGACGCGCAGCGCCGGCGCGGTCTGCGCGCGCGCGGGCGGCGGCGTGCCGGCGAGGACAAGCACCGCGAGTAGCGCGAGCAGCGCGGCTGACGGCGCATGCTTCGACAGGCTCAGCATGACATGGGGGCGATGCGACATTCGAGTCTCCTCGTTAGGCGGAAATCGCGGGTGCGCGGAGTACGAGAGGCGCGATGAAGATCGACGCCTTTCCGCATATCTTCCCGAAAGCGTTCTTCGACCGCATGGTCGAGGTCGCGCCCGACAAGGGCGCGATCAAACGCTGGCTGCACATCCCGGTCCTCTGGGACCTCGACGCGCGCCTGCGCATGATGGACGAGTTCGGCGAGTACCAGCAGATTCTCACCCTCTCGCTGCCGACGATCGAGTCGCTCGCGCCGCCCGACCGCACGCCCGAGCTCGCGCGGCTCGCGAACGACGGGATGGCCGAGATCTGCGCGCGCCATCCCGACCGCTTCCCCGCCTGGGTCGCGTCGCTCCCGATGAACAACGTCCCGGCGTGCCTCGACGAGCTCACCTACGCGATTGAGCACAAGGGCGCGAAGGGGATCCAGATCTTCACCAACGTCAAGGGCCGACCGCTCGACGACCCCGAATTCGCGCCGATCTTCGAGCGGATGCACGCGTACGATCTGCCGATCTGGCTGCACCCGACGCGCGGCGCGAAGATGCCGGACTACGCGACCGAGGACACCTCGAAGTTCGAGATCTGGTGGCTCTTCGGCTGGCCGTACGAGACCAGCGCGGCGATGGCGCGGATGGTCTTCTCCGGCTTCTTCGACCGCTGGCCGAACCTCAAGATCATCACGCACCACATGGGCGCGATGGTCCCGTACCTCGAGGCGCGCGTCGGCCTCGGCATGGATCAGATGGGGACGCGCACCGCCGAGCTGGACTACACCGGGATCGTGAAGGCGATGCGCGAGAAAGGCCGGCGCCCCGTCGACTACTTCAAGATGTTCTACGCCGACACGTCGGTGAACGGCTCGGCACCCGCGATCCGCTGCGGCCTGGAGTTCTTCGGCGACGAGCACGCGCTCTTCGGGACCGACTGCCCGTTCGATCCGGAAGGCGGGCCGCTCTTCATCCGCGAGACGATCCGCGCGATCGAGAGTCTGGATTTGCCGCACGACGTTCGCGAGCGCCTCTACGCCGGCAACGCGCGCAAGCTGCTGCGCCTCGCGTAGCTCGCCGCGCCGGCGACGAGCGCGAACGCGGTCGCGAGACCGAGCGCGAGCGCGAGCTCGCCGGCGCTCGCGACGCCCGCGCGTCGCCCGGCGTCCAGCGTCGCGCCGAACACGAGCGCGACGAGCGCCGCGCCGAGCGTCTGTCCGGTGAGCCGCGCCGTCGCGAGGATCCCCTGCGCCGCGCCGGTTCGCTCGCGCGGAGAGCCGGCGAGGATCATCCGGTTGTTCGGCGAGTGGAAGAACCCGTAGCCGACGCCGCACAGCGCCATCCGCCACACGATCTGCAGCGTCGTCGCGTGCGCCGGCAGCGTCGCGAGCGTGAACAGTCCGACGGCGAGGATCACCATCCCGAGCCCGCCCATCAGCCCCGGCTCGTAGCGGTCCGACAAGCGCCCCGAGATCGGCGCCATCGCCGCCGCGGCGATCAGCCACGGCAGCATCAGCAGCCCGGTCGCGAACGCGGTGCGGCCCTGCACGCTCTGGAACAGGAACGGCAGCGCGACGTACGCGACGGTCTGCGCGATGAACGAGGTCACCGACGCGACGATCGAGAGCGAGAACACCGCCTGCCCGAACAGGTCGACGCCGAAGAGCGGAACCTCGAGCCGCAATTGCCGCGCGACGAACACGGTGCCGAGCACCGCGGTCGCAACGGCGCACGCGATCACGACGAGCGGACGGTCGTGATGGCCGAGCGCGTCGATCGTCGCGGTCAGCAACCCGAACGTCGCCGCGCTCATCACCGCGCTGGGCCAGTCGAAGCGGTGACGCGTCCCCTCGACGCGCGGGAGGAAACGCAGCGAGAGCAGCAGCGCGAGCGTCCCGATCGGGATGTTGATGGCGAACAGCCACGGCCACGGTAAGAACCGCAAGATCGTCCCGCCGACGACCGGTCCGGCGGCCGCGCCGAGCGCCACCATCAGCGCGCCCTGTCCCGCGGCGCGGCCGAGCATCGCGCGCGGGTACGCGTGGCGGTTGAGCGCGCCGATCGTCGTCGTCATCGCGGCCGCGCCGCAGCCCTGCACCGCGCGCCCGAGCGCGAGCGCGGCCAGCGTGTGCGAGAACGTGCACACGAGCGAGCCGGCGATGAAGACGATCAGCCCGATGCGGTAAACGCGCGCGTATCCCACGATGTCGCCGAGCGAGGCGAGCGGCATGATGAGCATCGTCATCGTGAGCTGGTACGCGTTCACGACCCAGATCGACGCCGACGCGGTGGTGTGGAGATCGCTCGCGATCGTCGGCAGCGCGACGTTCGCGATCGTCACGTCGACCATCGAGAGCAGCGTCCCGAGCGCGGTCGCGACGATCGCCCAGCGGCGGCGCGCCGGCGGCAGCCCGTCCTCGTGCAAAGCTAGGCCTGTGCCGCTCCGAGCCCGATCCGCCCGCCGAGCCGCTGCACCAGCATGACGAGCGCGAGCAGCAGCGCGACCAGCACGCAGCCGAGCGCCGCGATCACGGGATACTGTCCGTTCGACCACAGATCGAAGATCGCGATCGAGACGACCTCGCTCCCCTGCGAGTACAGGAAGATCGCCGCGGAGATCTCGCGGAACGCGATGATCACCGTGGTGAGGAACCCCGCCAGCAGCGAGGGCATCAGCAGCGGGACGTAGATGCGCAGGAACCGCTCGCCCCAGCTCGCACCGCTCACCGCCGCCGCCTCCTCGAGCTCGTCGCGGATCTGCGCGAGCCCCGAGCTCGCGTAGCGCATCCCGTACGGGATCCCGATCGTGACGAACCCGATCACCAGCAGCGCCAGCGTCCCGTACAGGTGGAACGGCAGCGGCGCGACGAGATACCAGAACAAGATCCCGACGCCCATCAAGATGCTCGGCACCGCGATCGGCAGACCGACGAGCACGTCGAGCAGCCACGCGCCGCGCACGCGCGACTTCAGCGTGACGTACGCGACGATCGCGGTGAGCACGGTGACGATCGTCCCGGCGCAGAGCGAGGTGATCGCGCTGTTCAGCAGCGAGTGCACGATCAGCGGGTAGTGCCACATCGCGACGTAGTTCGCGAAGCCGAGCCGGTGCACGGCCGCCGCCGAGGGCGCCTCGAACCCCGGCAGCAGCGAGGACCACAGCAGCACCGCGAGCGGGAGCGCGACGGCGACCAGGAAGAACCCGACGATCGCCGCGCCGGCGAGCGGGCGCAGCGCGCCGAGCTCGATGCGGCGCGGGCGGAACGCTTTCCCGCCGACCGTCGCGTGCCGACCGGCGCTGTTCAAGCGGTTCGCGAACGCGACGCCGGCCGCCGCGACGACGAGCACGATCCCGCCCATCGCGGCGGCGCCGCCGTAGTCCGGCGGGAACGCCTGCAGCGTCCCGTAGATCTGCGTGGTGAGGACCGAGATGTTCGCCGGGACGCCGACCAGCTGCGGGACCTCGAACGAGGCGATCGTCTGGATGAAGACGAGCAGCGCCGCGGCGACGATCGCCGGGCGCGCGAGCGCGAGCGTGATCCGGCGAAACGCCGCGAGCGAGCTCGCGCCGGACGCGACCGCCGCTTCTTCCATCGAGGGGTCCATCGAGGTGAACGTCGCGACCGCGAGGATGAACGCGGTCGGCGCGACGTGCATCGCCTGCACGAAGATCATCCCCGGCAGCGAGTAGACGTTGAACGGCCGCACGTGCAGCGACGCCTGGGTCACCGCGTTCAGCAGCCCGATCCGCGGCGAGGCGAGGAACAGCCACGCGACGGTGTTCAGGATCCCGGGGACGATCAGCGGGACGAGCGCGGTCGCCATCCCGAGCCCGCGCAGCGGCGCGTCGGTGCGCGCGTACAAGAACGCCAGCCCGAAGCCCAGCACCACCGCGAGCAGCGCGACGCCGCCGCCGTAGAGCGCGGTGTTCCCGAGCAGCCGGTAGAACCCCGGATCGCCGAACGCGCGCGCGTAGTTCACCAGCGACCAGTGCGAGTCGGGGCTCAGGAAGCCGGAGTGGAAGCTCGCGTACAGCATCGTCGCGACCGGGACGATCGCCAGGTACGCGAGGATCAGCGAGGCGCCGGCCATCAGCGCGTTCTCCGCCGCCGGCGCGCGCAGCGTGAAGCGCGACGCGCGCAGCGAGAGGTCGCGACTCACGACGCGGTGACGGGCTGCGGAACGTCGGTGCGCGGGCGCCCGATCAGCTGGTGGATCTCGTTGCGCAGCGCGAGAAAGCGCGGGTCGCTGCGCGTCCCCTCCTGATCGCGCCCGGAGCCGAGCGGGATCGTAAAGCCGCGCACGACCACCGACGGCGGCGGCGAGAGCACGAAGACGCGGTCGGACAGGTACACGGCCTCGTCGATGTCGTGCGTGACGAGCAGCATCGTGATCCCGAGCGTGTCGCGCAGCTTGAGCGTGAGGTCCTCGAGGTCGGCGCGCGTGAGCGCGTCGACCGAGGCGAACGGCTCGTCGAGCAGCAGAATCTCGGGCGAGACCGCGATCGCGCGCGCGATCGCGACGCGCTGCTGCATCCCGCCGGAGAGCTGCCAGGGATAGTGCTTCGCGAAGCGCTCGAGGTTCACGGCGCGGAGCGCCTCGGCGATCACCGCGCGCTTCTTCTCCGCGCCGAGCCGCTTCTTCTTGAGCGGGAACGAGACGTTGCCTTCGACGGTGAGCCACGGGAAGAGCGAGCGCCCGTAGTCCTGGAAGACGAGGACCATCTCGGGCGGCGGCGCGGTGACGAGCCGGCCGTCGAGCGTGACGCTCCCGCCGGTCGGGTGCAGCAGTCCGCAGATCGTCTTGAGCAGCGTCGTCTTCCCGCAGCCCGACGGGCCGACGATCGAGACGAACTCGCAGCGCCCCACGTCGAGCGTCACGTCCTCGATCGCCAGCGTCCCGCTCGAGCTGTAGCGCTTCTGCAAATGGGACACGTCGAGCAGGCGGTCGCGGGGAGTGTTCAACGTGGCGGCTCCTTCAGACGGGGCGGGCGGACTGGCCGTGGTGCCAGGCGAGGACGCGGTGCTCGACCGCGAGGAACGCGGCGTTCAGCAAGTAGCCGAGGATCGCGAGCAGCACGATCCCGCCGTACATCTCCGGGATCGCGAACGTGCGCTGCGCCTGCAGGATGTAATACCCCAGACCGTTCGTGCTCCCGATCATCTCCGAGACGACGATCATGATGAACGCGATCGAGAGCCCGGTCCGCAGCCCGGCGAAGATCCCGGGGAGCGCGGAGGGGAACGTGACGCTCACCAGCTGGTCGAACGAGCTCACGCCGA
Organism: Candidatus Elarobacter sp.; assembly: GCA_036264835.1. Classification (GTDB taxonomy): domain Bacteria; phylum Vulcanimicrobiota; class Vulcanimicrobiia; order Vulcanimicrobiales; family Vulcanimicrobiaceae; genus Vulcanimicrobium. The sequence goes on along the minus strand of DATAQE010000144.1, from coordinate 4,534 downwards.
AGATGCGCGCGGTGTCGAGCCGCTCGCGCGGGACGTTCCGCGCGCCGTCGGCGGCGTTGACGAGGATCGGCCAGAACGCGCCGAACGCGATCACGACGATCTTCATCGTGTCGCCGATCCCGATCAGCAGGATCCCGACCGGGATGATCGCCGAGGGCGGGATCGCGCGCAAGAACTGCAGGAACGGGTCGAGCAGCCGGAAGAGCGGGCGGTACGCGCCGATCAGCACGCCGAGCGCGACGCCGAGCACCGAGGCGACGGCGTAGCCGACCGCCATACGGTAGAGACTCGGGATCGCCTGGTCGCGGAACTGCGAGGAGAACCACTCGTGCACGAAGGTCGTCGCGATCGCCGAGACCGGCGGGATGTAGATCGTCGACTTCGCGCGCGCGAGCACTTCCCACACGACGAGCAGCAGCACGACGACGCCGATCCCGAGCGCGTTGCGCTGCAGCGGCGTCCCCCAGTACAGGCGTTTCGCCGGCTGCGAGGCGTCTCTCATTGCACGGCCCCGCGCGCCGAGGGCGACCAGAACACGACGCGCCGCTCGAGCGCGAAGAAGATCAGGTTGATCAGATACCCGAGGATCCCGGTGAGCAGAATCCCCGCGTACATCGAGGGCAGCCGGTTCGCCTGCTCCATCTGCGAGACGTAGAACCCGAGGCCGCTGTTGCCGGCGACCAGCTCGGTGGTGACCGTCACGACGAGCGCGATCGACGCCGAGACGCGCAGCCCGGTCGCGATGCTCACGAGCGCGGCGGGGAGCGTGACGCGGTAGAGCGCCTCATACGGCGGGACGCCGAAGTTGCGCGCGGTGTCGAGCGCAACCGGATCGACCGCGCGCACGCCGTAGAGCGTGCTGATCAGCAGCGGCCAGAACGACGCGTACGTGATGACCGCGACGCGCATCGGCGCGCCGAGCCCGAGGAACAGGATCGCGAGCGGGATCATCGCGACCGACGGGATCGGGCGCAGGAACTCGACGATCGTCTTGAGCGCGTCGTAGACGATGGGAAACGCGCCCATCAGCACACCGACGGTGATCGCGAGCACGCTCGCGAGCACCAGACCTTCGGCGAACGTGTACAGCGTGATCCCGACCTGGCTGGTGATCTCGCCGTTCGCGAGCCCTTGGCCGAGCGCGACCAGGATGGCGCTCGGCGGCGGGAAGTAGCTCGACAGCCACCCGGCCCGCGCGAGAAGCTCGACGAGAAGCGTGACCGCGACGACGAAGATCAGGCCGGGCAGGAACGCAGCGGCGCGCGTCTCGGACGTGGATCGCGAGGCGGCGGGGGCTCGTGGCGCGGCGCTAATTCGTTGCATCGGATTTTGGTTTGCGCAACGTTTCCCCGCGCCGGAAACTTCCCTGCCGCCGCGTCAGCGCAGCGCGAAGGCGCCGATCACGCCTGCCGCCAGCACGAGCAAGGCCTGGTTCCAGTCGGTTCGCAGCAGGACGATCGTCGCGACGACCGCGAGCCCGATCGTGATCGGCGCATCGGCCGCGCCGCGCGCGAGCGTCACGACCCCGGCCCACACGAGACCAAGCACGACCGGCTTGATCGCGCGCGCGAACCGCTCGCGCCACGGGTTCCCGCGCAGGCGCTGCCACCAGTGCCCGGCGGCGAACACGAGAATTCCGGCCGGGACGAACACCGCCAGCGTCGCGACGACGGCGCCGAGCGCGCCGCGGACGGCGTAGCCGACGAGCGCCGCCATCGACGTCGTCGGCCCCGGCGACAGCTTGCCGAGGGCGTAGAAGCGCGTGAACTGCGCCGAGCTGATCCAGTGGTACTTCTCGACGACGTCGGCGTGCATCTGCGGGATGATCGCGTTCCCGCCCCCGAAGCCGAGCAGCGAGAGGATCGCGAAGACGAGCGCGAGGCGGGCGAGGTTCACGCGGCGACGTCGCGGCGCGTCAGGAAGAGCGAGACCGGGACGAAAACCGCGAGAGTGACCGCGAGCGAGGCGTGCAGCACCAGGACGGAGATCGCGACCGCCGCGACGATCGCCAAGTCCACGATGCTGCGCCGCCGCGGCAGCGTCATCTCGATCGCGTTCGCGAGCGTCAGCCCGACCGCGACCGCCGCGCAGGCGCGCAGCGCGCCGTTGACGGCCGGGAGCCGCACCTCGAGCGCGATCGCCGCGAGCACCATCAAGATGCAAAAGCCCGGGAAGACCGCGGCCAGCAGCGCCGCCGCCGCGCCCGGCGCGCCGCGCAGCCGCGAGCCGACGAGCACCGCGACGTTGGTCGGGTTCGCGCCGGGGAGCAGCTGCGCGATCGAGAGCAGCTCGAGGTACTCGTCCTCGCCGAGCCAGCGGTTGCGGCGCACGATCTCCCGGCGGATCGCACCCATCTGGCCGCCGCCGAACGCGGTCGCCGAGACGCGGCCGAACGCGAGCGCGATCGCGACGAGTGAGGGACGCGGTTCTATTCGGAGAGCGGCCGGCGCCGCCAGTCGACCCGCAGCGTCCGCGCGCCTTCGTGCGCGAGCTGCTGGGCGATGAAGTCCTCGACGCGCGCGAGCCGCTCGCCGGTCTCGGCGAAGGCGTCGAGCCGCAGCCCCTCGGGCCAGGAGTGGAACGTGCAGAGCCCCTCGGCGAGCTTCACGTAGCCCGCCTCGGCCGACCATTCCGTCTCGAACTCGTGCCGCAGGCGGCCCGCGAGCTCGGCCGCCGGCGTCGAGGGATCGTCGGTGACGATCAGCGCCTGCGCGTGGGGCACGCTAGGCCGTCCCGAGGTGCGCCGCGATCCGCTGGGCGACGACCGGGACGAGCGCGTTGTCGACCGGATACCACGTCGTCGCCGGCCCGGGGAGGACGCTGCGGCCGCCGAGCGTGACGCTGACGTTGCGGGGCGGCGTGGCGACGAGCACGACGTCGCGGCCGCCGGCCTGCCAGCGGGCGTGCGAAGCGTCGGGCGTCTCGACGCCCCCGGCGCTCGCGGCGCCGCGCACGGCGGCGTCGACGCGGCGGACGAACTCGTCGAACGGGATGCTCTCGGCTTTGGCGGGGGTGGCGGACGGCGCGCTCATATTCGATATAGCGATTTCGCGCGCCGCCCGCGTCTCCTCCGCGCCGAGGCTACTGCGTGACGTCCGTGTGGCTCTTCCAGATCTCGTTCGCGGTCTTCCGGATCGTCTCGGCGGCGTCGGCGGCGACGAGCTCGCCGTCGTCGCGCAGCTCCTGCAGCACGACGTCGGGGATCACTTGATTGATCTGCATCACCAGCCGCGCGTAGTCGCTCAGATGCCGCTGCGCGAGATCGGCGACGGGCGTCTCGCCGAGACCGGTCGCCGTCGTGTAGAGCATCGTGTAGCTGATCGAGGCGAGGCTGAGCGCGGTGTAGTCGTCGCGCAGGTTCTTCGAGACTTTCGTCTTGCGCACGCTGTCGATCGCCGCCGCGCCGGCGCCGAGCAGACCGGCCCACGCCGATTTCACCGGGCTCGCCTCATGGCCGCCCAGATCGGCGAGACATTGCGTGAGCGCCGTCTCGTGCGAGCGCGTCAGCGACTCCAGCGTCGCGACGATCGCGTGCGCCTGCGCGTACTTCTGCGTGTCCTCCATGTCGAGCTGCCGCTTCAGCGGCTGCGCGATGTGCCGCTCGAGCGCGAGCATGTCGCTCACGTAGGTTTGGACCGAATGGAGCTCGTTCTCCACATCCGCGCCGAGCGCGGATGAGTCATAGCGGACCGACTGTCCGGAGTTCGTTCCCAAGTCGCTCATGCCGGGGCTCTTTCCCGCGGCTCTCGCTTGCGAACCTGATCGGCGCGCAGGCGGAACGCGAACGTCGTCCCGGCAGCCGAGCTGTCGGCGAGCACCAGCGTCCCGCCGGCGCGCTCGACCGCGCGCTTCGCGATCGCCAGGCCAAGGCCGGAGCCTTCGACCTCGCCGCGCGTCGCGCCGCGGTAGAACCGGTCGAAGATCCCCTCGCGGTCGGCCGGATGGATCCCCGGGCCGCGGTCGGTCACCGTCACCTCGACGCCGCCCTCGCACGCGCGCGTCGCGATGCGGATCGGCGTCCCCGGCGCGTACTTGATCGCGTTGTCGAGGACGTTCGCGATCGCCTCGCGGATCTCCGAGCGGTCGCCGATCACCGTCGCCTCGATCCCGCAGTCGAGCTCGATGTCGAGCCCGGGCGCGAGCAGCCGCCGCGAGTCGACCATCTCCTCGAGCAGCGGGCAGAGCTCGAACGGCTCCGGCGGGCGCACGTCGGCGCCTTCCATGCGCGCGAGCAGCACGAGGTTGTCGATCAGCGTGCGCATCCGCGCGCCCTCGATCGCGATCGAGCTGAAGATCCGGCGCGAGCGCTCGTCGCCTTCTTCCGCTTTGCGCCGCAGCAGGTCGATGTAGCCGAGGACGATCGTGAGCGGCGTGCGCAGCTCGTGTCCGGCGTCGGCGACGAACTGCCGCATCTGCGACTCCGCCAGCTGCCGCTCGGCGAACGCGGCGGCGACCTGCGCCGCCGCTGCGTTGTACGCGACCGCGATCGCGTCGAACTCGCTCTTCCCGGCGACCGTGATCGGCTGCGGGGTGA
>DATAQE010000094.1:0-3472 GCA_036264835.1 Candidatus Elarobacter sp. | reverse complement strand
AGCGCGGGCTGTACGGCAAGCTCAAGGTGCGCGAGCAGATCGCGTACTTCGGCCGCCTGCACGGCGTCGAGCCGCGTTACGTGACGAGTCGCGCCGACGCGTGGATGGAGCGGCTCGGGATCACGCAGTACGCGAACCGCCCCTGCGCCGAGCTCTCGAAAGGCAACCAGCAGAAGGTGCAGGTCGCGTGCGCGGCGCTGCACCGCCCCGAGCTGCTGGTGCTCGACGAGCCGTTCTCGGGGCTCGATCCCGAGAACGCCGAGATCCTGCTCGAGTCGCTGCGGCTGCTGCAGCAGTACGGCACCTCGCTGATCCTCTCGTCGCACCAGATGTGGCAGATCGAGGACCTGTGCGACACGTTCTGCGTGATCGCGAACGGGACGGTCCGCGCGCGCGGGACGCTCACCGAGCTGCGCGCGGCCTGGCCGACGCGGATCCTGGAGATCGAGCCTGCCGACGAGGGGCTGCGCGGCGTCCTCGACGCGACGCCGGGCGCGCGGCGGCTCCCGGACGCCGACCGCCCGCGGCTCGCGTACGAGATCCCGGCCGACGCCGACACCGCGGCGCTGCTGCGGCGGCTCGTCGCCGCCGGCGACGTCACGCGCTTCGAGCGCGTCGACCCCAGTCTGCAGGACATCTATCTGCGCGCGATCGGAGCCGCCGCGTGAACACGCTGGGCGTCGTCTTCTCCGCCGAGTTCGTGCGGCGGATCAAATCGCGGGCGTTCATCGCCGGCACCGTGATCGGCGCGGCGAGCATCGTGCTGATCGCCGTGCTGCCGTCGCTGCTCGGCGGTGCGCTCTCGAGCTCGACGAAGAGCGTAATCCTCGCCGGCGACCCGAAGCTGGTCGCGACCGCGAAGACGCTGCTCGCGCACGACTTCGAGATCGTCGCCAGCGTGCCGGCGCCCGATCGCGCGCCGACGACGGCGTATCTCGACGCGCACGGCAAAGCGTCGGCGCTCGCGGTGCTGACGCGGCAGCCGAACGGTCTGCACGTCGTCGCGTACGCGCGCGACCCGTCGGTGTTCCGCGAGGAGTTCGGCCGCGATCTCGCGCCGATGCAGGTCGCGCTCGCGACCGGCGTCCCGGTCGAGCGCGTCGCGAACCACCTCGACGTCCCGGTCGACGTGCGCGACGTCTCCGGCCGCTTCGCCGACGCGACCGCTGCCGACGCGGCGAAGGGGATCGCGTACCTGTTCGTGATGCTGCTCTACCTCTCAATCCTGCTCAACGCGCAGTCGATCATGACCTCGGTCGCCGAGGAGAAGACGAGCCGCATCGCCGAGCTGCTCGTCGCGACGCTCGATCCCTCGCGTCTGCTCGCGGCGAAGATCCTCGCCTCCGCGGCGACCGGCTTCATCCAGCTCGGCGTGTGGATCGTCGTCGGGATCTTCGCGGGGAGCGCCGTCACGACGATGTTCGCGCAGCACGCCTCGGCGGGACAGCACGGTTCGAGCACCGCGGCGTTCGGCGCGCTCTCCGTCGCGCCGGGCGAGATCCTCGCGTTCCTGGCGTTCTTCGCGGTCGGCTTCGCGCAGTACGGCGTGCTCTACGCCGCCGCCGCGTCGCTGATCAACCGCACCGAGGCTCTCGGCAGCGTCGCGGGACCGCTCGTCGTCCCGGTCGTGGCGGGGATCGTCCTCGCGCAGCTCGGCCTGCAGTTCCCCAACAGCCCGAACGTCGTCGTGTGCTCGATGATCCCGCTCATCTCGCCGTTCGTCATGTTCACGCGCATCGCCGTCACCAACGTCCCGGCCTGGCAGATCGCGCTCTCGCTCGGGCTGAACCTCGCGGCCGCGGTGTTGCTCGCGTGGCTGGCCGGCAAAGTCTACCGCGTGGGGCTGCTGCTCTACGGCCGCGCCCCCTCGCTGCGGCAAGTCGTAGCGACGCTGCGCGCGTAGCGCGCGATCAGCTGCCGCAGCCTCCGGAGAGCGCGAGCGAGCCGGTCTGGTAGCCGCTGATCGGCTGCGGCGGATTCGGCGCCGACGGATCGCTCTGCGGGTTCACGGAGCGCTCGAAGGCGGCTTGCAGCTCGCCGTAGCAGCCGATGAGCGTCGCCATGTCGGGCGACTGGAACGCGTTGAGCACCGCGCCGCGCGAGCTCTGCGTCCCGGTCACCGGCTGCAGCATCGCCGGCACGTCGGTCGCCGCGTTCACCTGGATGTTCGCGCGGCCGAGGAGCATCGGCGCGCTCAAGCCGCCGCCGGTCTCGAGCGTCTTCCCGCACGCGGCGGTCGCGGTCTCCGAGCCGGTCGAGGGCTGCCAGAACGGAAGCGTCGCGGTCGCGGGCGCCGCGAGCGGCGTGCCGTCCTGCAAGAGCGCGGGCGGCGGGGTCGCGCACGTCGTCGTGAGCGGCGAGCCGGCCGCCGCCGCGTACGCCGCGTAGAGGCTGTACTGCTGATAGGGGCTGATCTCGGCGGAGACCATCCCGCCGTAGCGCGCGACCATCTCGACGCGCTCGCCGAGCACGCCGGTCTGCAGCGCCCAGATCACGCCGAACATGATCACGAGGAAGACCGGCAGCGCGATCGCGGTCTCGATCAGCGCCTGACCGCGCGCGCGGAACGTCACGAGGCCTTGCACGGCAGCGCCCCCATGTCGAGCTTGCCCGAGAACGGTTTGATCGGGACCGCGTTCCACCACCCGGTCACGGCGGAGAACTCGGGACCGTTGACCTTCTCGGCGTACGCGTCTTTTTTCGGGAACGCCGTCGCCGGGTTGCCGCCGTACTGGATGGTGAACCAGTTCCAGCCGTTCGGCCCGGTCGCGTTCGTGGACGGCCCGTAGCTCTCGGTCTGCTGGAACGGCTGGCCGGTGCGCGGGTCGACCAGATAGCCGGGCTGGATCCACTCCTGCGTCACCATCGCCGACGTCGCGGCGGCGCGCCCGATCGCGGTGAACGTCGGCGGCTCGAAGCCGAGGAACGACGGGACGATCGGCGCGACCTTCGCGCAGGTGACGATCTCGATCTGCGCCGGCGTGTAGTCCTGTTTCACCGTGGCCGGCGTCCCGGGGTTGTTGATCACCCACGCGCCGCCGTCTTGCTCGACGTCGTTCAGCGCGCTCTGCCGCGGCTGGACGACGACGACGTCGTAGCTGAACCCGCAGTCGCCGCCGTTCGTCTTCCCGCAGTTCGCCTGCAGCTGGGCCACCATCGCCGTCGCGTCGGACTGCGCCTGCGCGAAGGTGTACTGCGAGGTGCGGTTCACCAGCTGCACGTCGTTGGTGTAGCGCTGGACCGCCCTCATGTACTCGTCGCGCAGCGCGTTGAAGGTCCCCGCACAGTTCGCACCGCAGCCCGGGTCGCCGTACGCGGCGGCCTGCATCCCGTTGAGCAGGTTGCGGATCCGCCACTCCTCGACGGCCGCGGCGTAGACGAGCGCGAGCTGCTGGTTCCAGGTCTGCGTCTGCACCGAGAGCGCCGCGGTCGCGGCGGCGTCGGCGGCGTTCTGCGCGCGCACCTGCCAGCG
>DATAQE010000191.1:0-2784 GCA_036264835.1 Candidatus Elarobacter sp. | reverse complement strand
CGAAGTCGGCGCCGTAGGTGATCCCGCACTGCTCGCAGTGCGCCTTCCCGCTCACCGCGGCGAGCGTCGCGAAGCGGTTCTTCTGCCCGCGGCAGCTCGGGCAGATCAGCGTCCACGACAGATCGAGCAGCCCGCCGCGCGTGGCTGCGAGCATAGCGGCCAGCACGCGGTCGCGCGGCAGCGTCCAGCCGTCGGCGAGCGCGTACGGGCGCATTCGCACGACCGCGGCGTCGTCGCCGTGCTCCACCAGCGCGGCGAGCCGCGCGGCGATCAGCGGCTCGTGCTCGGTGTGCGGGCGCAGCAGCTCGAGCGCGTCGACGAACCGCGCGACCCCGGCGATCGAGCCCTCCGGCACCTCGGGGATGCTCTCGGACGACGGCGCCGCCGCGACGACGGCTTCGCGCGCCCGCGCCGCCGCGCGCTGGTACGCGCGCGCCGCGCCGGCCCGGCCGCGGGCGAGCACGAGCGGCGCCAGCAGCTCCCCGAGCGTCCCGCGCGCGTCCAGCTCGACCGCGTGCTCGATCCGCGACCCGCCACCGTCGGGCACGACCCGCACGTCGCTGAGAAAGCGGTCAAACGGCGAGCCGCGGAAGCGCCGCTCGACCGCGACCCGGTACGGCGCCTCCCAGCTGAACGGCGGCTCTTCCCAGCTCACGGCGAGCGGCCCGAGCCGCGCGTGCGCGATCGTCGCCGGCGCCCCTCCGGGGTGGTCCTCGAAGGTGTAGCGCACTGCAGGCAGCCCGGCGTCGCGGTTGACGGCGTCCGTGTTCGAGACTTGGCGCCACAGCGCTTCGGGAGCGACGTCGAACGCGTACTCGTAGCGGTCGGTGAAGCGCTTCACGCGGGGCGCAGGAACCGAGCGGTGACGGCGTACGTTCTTCGCGAAGAGTCCCACACGATGACGCCGCTTTTGATCGTTCCTCCCTCCCTCCTGTTCGAGCTCGCGTGATCGCCGCCGACGTTCAGTTCCGCACGACGGCGAACGCCGCGGCCGCCGCGTTCGCGCAATCGCCGCCCTACGTCGCGTACAAGACGGAGGTCACCGTCGACGTCCCCTCGCTGCGGCGCCACAAGGTGATCGCGCGCGAGGTCGAGGCGCGGACGCGCGACGACTTCGCGCTGCTCCAGGACCTCCCGCACGGGGGCCGCCAGTACGGGCACAGCTTCCCGCTGAACCCGACCTTCGATGCGATCTCGTACTTCCGCGTCACGTTCAACGGCAGCGAGCGCAACACGCTGAGCTACGTCGAGCCCGGTGCGCCGATCACGTTCACCGATCCGCGCGCGACCTCGCACGCGGACGTCGTCATCGTCTCGCTGCGCTACTACCACGCGACCTATGCGCCCGACACGAACGACCGGATCGCGCACATCGTGATGGACCCGCTCCCGACGCTGACGACGAACAACAGCTCGGACTTCTACCTGCACGACGTCTTCGTCGACACGGCGACGAACCTGCCGACGCGCGTCGTCTACACCGGGCCGAAGACGGACTTCACCGTCGACTACCAGGTCGTGCAGGGCCATTGGCTGGTCAGCCACGCGTACTACGTGCAGACGTTCTACGGCCCGCTGCACGTCGGGCGCGTCACCGGCTCGGCCGACGCCACGTACCACGATTTCAGCTTCCCCGCGACGCCGAGCGACCCCAAGTTGCTCTCGTAGCACAAGACGCCGGTCGTGAGACCGGCGTCCTGCGTTCGTGGCGGAGAGGGTGAGATTCGAACTCACGGTACGCTATCAACGTACGCCCGCTTTCGAGGCGGGTGCCTTCAACCACTCGACCACCTCTCCGTGCGCCGCTTCCCTGCGAAGAACGCGCGCAGTTGCGCTGCGGTTTCCTCGGCGAGCACCCCGTCGATCACTTCGACGCGGTGGTTCACGGCGGCCGACCGGAGTATATCGATGACCGAGCCCGCCGCCCCTCCCTTCGGATCGCGGCAGCCGTAGACGAGCCGCTCGATCCGCGCCGCCGCGAGCGCTCCGGCGCACATCGGACACGGCTCCTTGGTAACGTAGAGCGTCCCGCCGACGCGCCAGCGGCCGAGCGCCTCCGCGGCCGCCCGGATCACCAGCATCTCCGCGTGCGCGGTCGGATCCGGCCGGCTCTCCTTCTCGTTGCGCGCCTCGAAGACGCGGTCGCCGGCGACCAACACCGCGCCGATCGGCACGTCGCCCCGCGCGGCCGCTTCGTCCGCCAGCGCGATCGCGCGCCGCATCCGCTCCGCGTCCTCCGCGGAGAAAGGTATGCGCTCCCGGCCCGGCTCGAACGGGCAACCTTCGCCTTCGGAGGGCGACACTCTATCCAATTGAGCTACGGGAGCAGGCTTCGGCTCGCTGCGCTTGCCGAAGCGGTCGGCATGACCCGCGTGCGACGCGGGTCAGCCTTCCGCGGTTTCCGGCGGTGGCAAGATCATCTCTCGCCGTACCCGCGCTTCGCGCCTCTAGCGGCCCCGGTCCTCGGTGGTGGCGGGGCCGGTTGGGCCGGTGGTGGGGATGTGCTTGAAGAGGTCGAGCTTGTGCTCGACGAGGCCGCGGTAGAACTTGCGGACGCAGTCGGGGTGGCCGAAAAAGTACGTCCGCGCGTAGGCCAAGTCGTCCCCCGAGCTGTCCGGCACGTAGTGGCTGATCTCGATCTCTTCCATCTGCGCCCGGTCGACCGGGTGCGGGCAGAAATCGCAGGGGATCGTCGACATGTCTGTACCTCGAGAAAACCTGACTCGGGTAGGATTTGAACCTACGACCTAGGGCTTATGAGTCCCCCGCTCTACCGCTGAGCTA
>DATAQE010000179.1:0-59740 GCA_036264835.1 Candidatus Elarobacter sp. | reverse complement strand
GGCTGGCGCGCACGCTGTTCGAGGAGGTGCGCACCGGCGGGCGCGTTGCGGCGCCGGTGCGGCGCGGGCACGACCAGCGGCTCTACAAGGCGACGACGTTCGAGATCGACCTCGGCGAGGTCGTTCCCGTCCCGCCGAAGCCGCGCCGCCGCGACGAACGGCGCGCCGAGCTGCGCGCGGCGTTCCTGTGCGCCGGCTCGGTCGCCGCGCCGCAGCACGGCTACCACCTCGAGTTCGTCCTCGCCGACGAGGCGCGCGCCGCTCGGATCGCCGGGTTGATCGCAGCCGAGGGGGTCGAGGCGCGCCGGATGCTCCGCAAGGGCCGCTACGTCGTCTACCTCAAGGGCTTGGACGCGATCGTCACCGTCCTGGGCGCGGTCGGCGCTTCGGGGGCGGTCCTGCGGCTCGAAGACGTGCGGGCGGTCAAGGAGACCAAGAACCGCATCCACCGGCTGGTCAACACCGAGGCGGCCAACGTCGTCCGGGCCGCCGCGGCGGCTGCCGCCCAGCGCGAGGCGATCCAGTTCCTGGCCGACGCCTACGGGTTGCGGAACCTCTCCCCGGCGCTGCGCGAGGCGGCCCAGCTCCGGCTCGCCCACCCCGACGAGACCCTGGCCGAGCTGGGGCGCCGCTGCAGCCCGCCGGTCGGGAAGGCGACGATCAACGGCCGGCTCGCCTCGCTGATGCGCCTGGTGAAGCGCCTGCGCGGCGAGCGAGAGGAGCCGGAAGTTTCCTTCGTCTAAAGCGGCCGAGCTATGCGCATCGGTATCAACGGGTTCGGCCGGATCGGCCGCAACTTCACGAAGGCCCTCCTCGAGCACTACCCGGACGTCGAGATCGCCGCGGTCAACGATCTCACCAGCGCCGCCGAGCTCGCGCACCTTTTCAAGTACGACTCGAACTACGGCATCTACGCCGGCGAGGTGAGCGCGAGCGGCGAGACGATCGCGATCGACGGCCGCACGATCAAGGTCCTCGCCGAGCGCGACCCCGGGAAGCTGCCGTGGAAGGACCTCGGCGTCGAGGTCGTCGTCGAGTCGACCGGGTTCTTCACCGACGCCGCGAAGGCGCGCGCGCACATCGACGCGGGCGGCGCGAAGAAAGTGATCATCTCCGCGCCCGCCAAGGGCGAGGACGTCACGCTCGTCCTCGGCGTGAACGGCGACCGGTACGATCCGCAGAAGCACGACGTCATCTCGAACGCGTCGTGCACGACGAACTGTCTGGCGACCGCGGTGAAGCCGATCGTCGACAACCTCGGCTGGGTCAAGGGCTTCATGTCGACGATCCACTCGTACACGAACGACCAGAACATCCTCGACGCGCCGCACAAGGACTGGCGCCGCGCGCGCAACGCCGCGACGAACATCATCCCGACCTCGACCGGCGCGGCGAAGGCGCTCTACCTGACGATCCCCGAGGTGCAGGGGACGTTCGACGGCTTCGCGCTGCGCGTCCCGACGCCGACCGTCTCGATGGTCTATCTCGTCGTGCAGACGAAGAAAGAGACGACGCGCGAGGAGCTCAACGCGATCCTGCGCGGTTCCGCCGAGGGCGATCTCAAAGACTACGTCGAGTACACCGAGGAAGAGCTCGTCTCGAGCGACTTCAAGCGCAACCCGCACAGCTCGATCATCGACGGCAAGCTGACGAACGCGCAGGGCGATCTGATCCAGATCGCGGCGTGGTACGACAACGAGTGGGGCTACTCGTGCCGGCTCGCCGATCTCACGCGCATGGTCGCTTCCAAGATCCCCGCGCCCGTCGCGTGAAGCACGCGCTTCGCACCGCGCTCCCCGTCGCCGCCGCGTTCCTCGCGGCGGCGACGTGCGTCAGCCCCTCGGCGGCGGCGACGCGAACGATCCGGCTCGACGACCTGCGCAAGCTCGTCGGCCTCACCCAGCCCGCGGTCTCGCCGGACGGCAAGCGCGCCGTCGTCGTCGTCTCGCGCGTGAACTGGAACGAGAACCGCAACGACCGCGAGCTGGACGTCGTCGACCTCGCGACGCACGCGCGCCGCGCGCTGACCTCGCAGCGCCGCGGCCTGTCGAGCCCGAGCTGGTCGCCCGACGGCACGAAGCTCGCCTTCATCGCGAGCGAAGGGACCGGCGAAGAGGCGAAGCCGCAGGTGTGGGTGATGCCGATGGACGGCGGCGACGCGCGCGCGGTGACGAAAGCGCCCGAAGGCGTCGAGCAGTTCGCGTGGCGGCCGGACGGCGGCGCGATCGCGTACGGCGCGACCGACGCGCTCCCGAAGAAACAGGGCCCGGACAAGTACCGCGACGCGTTCTACGTCGGGAACACGCCGATCACGACGCGCAAGGCGCCGCGCCCGGTGCATCTGTTCGTGATCCCCGCGGACGGCGGGACCGCGAAGCAGCTCACCAGCGGCCCGGAGAGCGTCACGACCGGCGAGGCACAGTCGACGCTCTCGTGGTCGCCCGACGGGAAGACGATCGCGTTCCTGCTCGCGCCGAACGCGGTGCTGAACGACGCCGAGCGCGCGCACGTCATGCTCGCCGACGCCGCGACCGGGAAGCTGACGCGCGCGACGACGCACGCCGGCTACGAGTCCGACCCGCGCTTCTCGCCGGACGGCAAGCATCTCGCGTACAAGCACTCCGCCGGCGACAACCAGATCACGCTCGACGAAGCGTGGGTGACGACGCCCGGCGGCGGCGACGGGACGGCAGTTTCGCAACCGTTCGACCGCGCGGTGCACGACGTCGCGTGGCTGCCGGACTCGAGCGCGATTCTGTTCACCGCGCACGACGGCACCTCGAACGCGCTCGTGCGCGTCCCCGCGGCGGGCGGCTCGCCCGCGCGCGTGGAGACGGGCGATCTCGTCGTCAGCTCCCCGCTCGAGGGCGCGATCGCGCGCGACGGCACGATGGTGTTCGTCGCGACCTCGACGAAGCAGCCCGCAGAGCTGTACGCGAAGACCGCGGGCGGCGCGCCGGTGAAGCTGACGGACTACAACGCGGCGATCGGCGAGCTCGATCTCGCGTCGTCGGAGACGATCGCGTTCACCTCGTCCACGGGCGCGCGCGGCGACGGCGTGCTGCTGCTGCCGCCGGGATATACCGCGGGCCGCAAGTACCCGCTGATCGTGCACATCCACGGCGGGCCGACCTCGGCGTCCGTGCGCGGGTTCGACCGGCAGGCGCAGCTGTTCGCCGCGCGCGGCTGGCTGGTGCTCGAGCCGAACTACCGCGGCAGCGACAACCTCGGCTACGCGTACCAGCACGCGGTGCTGTACGATCCCGAGGAAGGTCCCGGGAAAGACGTGATGGTGGCCATCGACGCCGTCCGCGCGCGCGGCATCGTCGACGAGAAGCGGATCGCGGTCGGCGGCTGGAGCTACGGCGGGATCATGACGGCGTGGATGATCTCGAAGTACCACATCTGGCGCGCCGCGCTCTCCGGCGCGTCGGTGAACGACTGGGTCACCGACTACGGAACGGCCGATGATCCCAGCGCCGACAAGGCGCTCTTCCACGGCTCGCCGTTCGTCGGCAACAACGCCGCGGAGTACCGGCGCGCCTCGTCGATCACGTACGCGAAGGACGTCACGACGCCGGTGCTGATCGTCTCCGACGTCGGCGACAACCGCGATCCCTTCGCGACCTCGTCGATGTACTACCGCGCGCTGCGCGACAACGGCAAGGACGCCACGTTCCTCGCCTATCCGGTGGAGGGTCATTTCCCGGGCGATCCCGTTCGGCAGCTCGATCTCTACGGGCGGTGGATCGACTGGTTCGCGTCGCACCTGCGGTGAGAACCTGGACGCGTCTCGGCGCCGCGGTGTTGGCGCTCGCCGGAGCCGGCGCGCATGCCGCGCCGGCAGGCGGTGCCGTACCGCTGCGTGCGTTTGTGCTCGAGGATGCGTACCGGCTGGTCTCGGTGTCGAACCCGCAGATCACCGAGGACGGGACACGCGTGCTCGTCACCGTGCGCACGGCCGATCGCGAGCACGACCGCTGGACGCGGCGGCTCGACATGGTTCGCGTCGCCGACGGGACGCGCACGACGATTCCGACCGAGCACGGTTTCAGCGCCCCGCGCTGGTCACCGGACGGCAAACGCATCGCGTATATCGCCGACCACGGCGTGTGGGTCACGAGCGCCGACGAGTCCGGCGCGAACGGATCGGGCGCGAGCGGATCGACCGGGAACGGATCGAGCGCGAACGACGCGACGGCGAACGGCAGCGGCGCGCAGCGGGTGACGGCGGAATACTACGACGTGGTGCAGTTCGCGTGGCGGCCGGACGGGAACGCGTTGGCGTTCGTCGCGATCGACCGCGCGGCCGCGAAGACGGGCGATGCGAAGTATCTCGACGCGTACTCGGTCGGCAACGACGCGGCGCTCGCGGAGGGCGCGGCGCGCCCGGCGCATCTGTTCTTGCAGCCGCTCGACGGTGCGCCCGCGCGCGCGCTCGGTCCGCGCACCGGAAGCGTCGCCTCGGGTGATGCGGAGTCGACGCTCTCGTTCACGCCGGACGGCAAGACGCTCGCGTACGTCTGGTCGCCGACGAACGTGGGGAACGACGCCGTCGGCGCGCGCGTGCATCTCGTCGACGTCGCGACGGCGCGCGACACCGCGCTCCCCGGGTTCACGAACGAAGAGCACGATCCGCTGTGGTCGCCCGAAGGCACGCGGCTCGCGTACATGCACAGCGGCGGCGACGACCAGCTCCATCCCGTCGAAGTCTTCCTCACGACGCCGAGTGCCGGCGCGCAGCCGGTCTCGCACGCGGTCGACCGCGCGGTGCGGGACATCGGCTGGCAGCCCGGCTCCTCGTCGCTGTATTTCACGGTCACGGACGGCACGAAGCACGTGCTGTTCCGCAGCCGGAACGGCGCGCGCCCGGAACCGGTCGCTCTCGGCGCGCTCAGCATCACCTCGGGACTCGACGGTGCGATCGCGCGCAACGGCAGCATCGCGTTCACCGGCGAGACGGCGAACCGCGCGCCCGAGCTCTATCTTCAAGCCCCGGACGGCGGCGCGCCGGCGCGGCTCACGTCGTACAACGACGCGTTCCGGTCGATCGCGCTCGCCGGCGCGACGCGGATCACCTATCACACGGCGGTCGGCGTCGACGGCGACGCGGTGCTCGTGAAGCCGGCGGCGATGCAGCCCGGACGGCGGTATCCGCTGGTCGTCGTGATCCACGGCGGGCCGACGGCGGCGTCCACCGAAGGGTTCGACGTGCTCGAGCAGCTGCTCGCCGCGCGCGGGTGGCTCGTCCTCGAACCGAACTACCGCGGCAGCAACAACCTCGGCGCGCGCTATCAGCGCGCGGTCGGCGGCGACAAGCTGCGCGGCCCCGGAAACGACATCGACGCCGCGATCGCCGCGGTCCGCCGCCTCGGGATCGTCGACGAGCGCCGGATGGCGGTGAGCGGGTGGTCGTACGGCGCCGGGCTCACGCTGTGGATGATCGAGCACCGCCACGACTGGCGCGCCGCGGTCGCCGGCGCCGCCGTCACCGACATCGCCGCCGACTACGCGACCGCCGACGACATCGCCGCGGATCGCGCGCTGCTCGGCGGCTCGCCGCTGATCGCGCCGTACCGCGCGCGCGCCGCTTCGATGAGCCCGATCACGTACGCGGACCGCGTGCGCACGCCGCTGCTGCTGATGACGTGCCGCGGCGACACGCGCGTCTCGCCCGTCGGGGTCTACGAGTTCTACCACGCGCTGCGCGATCTCGGCCGCCCCGTGCAGCTGATCGCATATCCGGTCGACGGCCACTTCCCGAGCGACCCGGTGCGCCGCAATGACGTCTACCGGCGCTGGATCGCGTTCATCGCCGAGCGGTTCGGGGCGTAGCATGTGTACCGTGCTGCTGCTGCTCCGCCCCGGCGACCCGTGGCCGCTGCTGATCGGCGCGAACCGCGACGAGCGCGTCGACCGCGCATTCGATCCGCCCGGCCGGTGGTGGTCCGATGCGCCGGCGGTCGTCGCGGGGCGCGACGTATTCGGCGGCGGAAGCTGGTTCGGCGTGAACGACGACGGCGTCGTCGCGACGATCGTCAACGGGATGGACCGCCTCGGGCCGATCCCGGGGAAGACGAGCCGCGGCGAGCTCGTTCTGCGCGCGCTGCACGAGCACGACGCCCGCGCCGCCGCCGGCGCGCTCGGCGCGCTCGACGCGGCGCGCTATCGCGGCTTCACGGTGCTGGTCGCGGACCGGCGCGCCGCGTACGCGATCGCGAGCGACGAGCGCACGATCCGCGTCGAACCGCTCGCGTCCGGGCACCACCTGGCGACGCCCGACGGCGTCGATCTGCCGAGCTCGCCGCGCTACGCCGCGCACTTCGGCGCGTTCCGCGCGGCCGCGCCGCCCGATCCCGCGCGCGGTGACTGGAGCGCGTGGATCGAGCTGCTGCGCCACGCCGACGACGAGGACCCGCACCGCGCGATGACCGTCGCGGTCCCCGAGCACGCGTTCGGCACGGTCTGCAGCCAGCTGCTCGCGCTCCCGGCGGAGCCGTCGTCGGAGCCGGTGCTGCTCTTCGCGAACGGGCCGCCGACGCGCGCGCCGTACGACCGCATCGCCGCGCCCCGGGTTCGCGGCGCCCACGCCGAACGATGAGGACGAGATGCGCTTCGACAGCCTGAAGGACGCCCAGGTGCGCGGGAAGCGCGTGCTGCTGCGCGAGGATCTGAACGTCCCGATGAAGGACGGTGCGATCGCCGATACGACGCGGATCGACGCGGCGCTCCCGACGCTGCGCTGGCTGCGCGAGCACGGCGCGAAGACCGTGATCCTCTCGCACCTCGGCCGCCCCGACGGCAAGCCGAACCCGAAATACTCGCTGCGCCCGGTCGCCGCGAAGCTCGCGGAGCTGCTCGGCACCGAGGTGCGCTTCGTCGAGGACTGCGTCGGCGACGCCGCGGTCGCGGCCTCGCACGCGATCCCCGACCGCGGGTTCGCGCTCTTCGAGAACGTGCGCTTCCACGCCGAGGAAGAGGCGAACGACCCGGCGTTCGCGCGCGAGCTCGCGCGCTCCGGCGATATCTACGTGAACGACGCCTTCGGCACGGCGCACCGCGCGCACGCCTCGACCGCCGGCGTGGCGGCCGATCTGCCGGCGTACGCGGGATTTCTCATGGAGGCCGAGCTCGCGGCGCTCGCGCGGCTGACCGAGAACCCAGCGCATCCGTTCGTGTGCGCGATCGGCGGGGCGAAGGTCGTCGACAAGGTCGGCGTGTTCGAGAACCTGCTCGACAAGGTCGACGCGTTCGTGATCGGCGGCGGGATGGCGAACACGTTCCTCGCCGCGCAGGGCGTCGGCGTCGGGAAGTCGCTGCGCGATCCCGATCTCATGCCGGCGCAGCGCATCCTCGCGATGTCGCTTGCGAAAGGCGTCACGCTGCACCTCCCGACCGACGCGGTCGTCGCCGACGCGTTCGACGCCGACGACACCGCGCGCACCGTCCCGCTCGCCGAGGTGGGCGACGGGATGATCCTCGACATCGGACCCGAGACCGCGCGCGTGTACGCGGAGGTGCTGCGCGGTGCGAAGACGATCGTCTTCAACGGCCCGATGGGCGTCTACGAGAAGCCGCCGTACCAAAACGGCACGCGCGTCGTCGGCGAAGCGATCGCCGAGGCGACGCGGAACGGCGCGACGAGCGTCGTCGGCGGCGGCGACGCCGCGGCGGCCGCGCATGAGCTGGGCTTCGCCGGCGCGATGACGCACGTCTCGACCGGCGGCGGCGCGACGCTGGAGTTCCTCGAAGGGAAGACGCTCCCGGGCGTCGCCGCGCTGGAGCGCGCCGCGCAGCGATGAGCGCCGCGCGCAAGCCGCTGGTCGCCGGCAACTGGAAGATGCACAAGACCGTCGCCGAGACGCGCGCGTTCGTCGCTGACGTGCGCGCACGCGATCTTCCTCTCGACGACGTCGACGCGGTGATCTGCCCGCCGTTCACCGCGCTCTGCGCGGCGCGCGACGCGCTGAGCGGCAGCGCGATCGGGCTCGGCGCGCAGAACATGAGCTGGGCGGAGCAGGGCGCGTTCACCGGCGAGATCTCGGCCGCGATGCTGGTCGAGTGCGGCGCGAGCTGGGTCGTGCTCGGGCACTCGGAGCGCCGCGCGCTGTTCGGCGAGCTCGACGAGCGCGTCAACGAAAAGGTGCGCGCCGCGCTCGCGCACGGCATCACTCCGATCGTCGCGGTCGGTGAGACGGGTGCCGAGCGCAACGCCGGCGAGACGCAGGACAAAGTCACGCGCCAGGTGCGCGCCGCGTTCGCCGGCATCCCGGACGCGGACGTGCGGCGGTGCGTCGTCGCGTACGAGCCGATCTGGGCGATCGGCACCGGGAACCCGTGCTCGCCCAAAGACGCCGACGACGTGATGGCGGAGATCCGCGCGTGCGTCCCGGCGCTGGCCACATCGCGCCTGCTCTACGGCGGCAGCATGACGCCGGAGAACGTCGCCTCGTTCCTCGCGCGGCCGAACGTCGACGGCGGGCTCGTCGGCGGCGCGAGCCTCGACCCCGCCTCGTTCGCAGCGCTGCTCGACGGCGCGCGCAAAGGAGCCTACGCGTGAGCCGCCGCCGCCCGTTCGTCCTCGCGATCCTCGACGGCTGGGGCTTCACCGACGAGGTCCGCGGGAACGCGATCCGCGCGGCCGACCTGCCGAACTGGACGCGGATCGCCGAGAGCTATCCGAGCACGCTGCTGGAGGCGAGCGGCGAGGCCGTCGGGCTGCCGGCGGGCGTGATGGGGAACAGCGAGGTCGGCCACATCAACATCGGGAGCGGGCGCGTCGTCCCGCAAGGCGTCGTCGTAATCGACGAGGAGATCGCCTCGGGTACGTTCCCGCAGAACACGACGCTGCGCGCGTGCATCGAGCACGTGCAAAAATCGGGCGGGACGATCCACTTGATGGGCCTGGTCTCCGACGGCAAGGTGCACAGCTCGCTCGACCACGTCGAGGCGCTGATCGACGTGATCGCCGAGGCCGGCGTCCCGCTGGCGGTGGACGCGTTCCTCGACGGCCGCGACACGCCGCCCTCGTCCGCGCGGACCTACCTCGCGCGGCTCGAGCAGCGCCTCGCACAGCGCGAGCGCGCCGGCGCGATCGCGACGATCTCCGGTCGCTACTACGCGATGGACCGCGACAAGCGCTGGGAGCGCACGCGCAAGGCGTACGACGCGCTCGCGAACGGCGTCGCCGAGCACCGCTACGCGAACGCGCAGGAGGCGCTCGCGGCAGCATACGCGCGCGGCGAGACCGACGAGTTCGTCGTCCCCACCATCGTCGGCGACCCGCGGCCGGTGAAGAACGGCGACGCCTGCATCTTCTTCAACTTCCGCCCCGACCGCGCGCGCCAGCTCACGCTTGCCTTCAGCGACCCGAAGTTCGACCACTTCCCGGTGAACCGGTACGAGGACTTCGTCTTCGCGACGATGACGCGCTACGAGGAGAACTTCCCGAACCCGATCCTCTTCGGGCCGCGCCCGCAGTACCGCGTCTTCGGCGAGGTCGTCGCCGCCGCCGGGCTCACGCAGCTGCGCCTCGCCGAGACCGAGAAGTACGCGCACGTGACGTACTTCTTCAACGGCGGGCGCGAGGACGTGTTCCCCGGCGAGGACCGCATCCTGATCCCTTCGAACCGCAGCGTCGCGACCTACGACCTCGCGCCGGAGATGTCGGCGAACGACATCACGGTCGCGGCGATCGAGGACGTCTCGCACCGGCGCCACGACGTGATCGTGATGAACTACGCGAACGCCGACATGGTCGGCCACACCGGCGTCTGGGACGCGACGATCTCCGCGCTCGAAACGCTCGACGTCGCGCTCGGCAGACTCGAGCAGGCGGTGCTGAACGCGGGCGGGATCCTGGCGATCACCTCCGACCACGGCAACGCGGAAGAGAAGATCGACCTCGACGGCAACCCGCTGACCGCGCACACGACGAACCCGGTGCCGTTCGTGATCGTCTCGCAGCAGCCGGTCGGAGCGTTCATCGGCGAGGGCAGCCTGGGCGACGTCGCGCCGACGCTGCTCCCGCTGCTCGGCCTGGACGTTCCCGAGGAGATGACCGGCGCGAACCTGCTCGCGCCGATGTCGCCGCGCGCGGCGGGGGAGCCGAGCCCGTGAAACGCAAGCGCATCCAAGCCGCGGCGGAGTACCTGCGCGACAAAGCGGGCGGCGATCTCGACTGTGCGATCGTGCTCGGCTCCGGCTTCGGCACGGTGCTGCGCGACCGCATCGACGGGACGACCGTCGGCTACAAGAAGATCGAAGGGATGCCGCTGCCGAGCGTCGCGGGGCACGTCGGCGAAGCGCACGTCGGGACGCTGCACGGCCGCCGCGTCGTCGCGTTCAGCGGCCGGTTCCACCTGTACGAAGGCCGCGCCACCGACGAGGTGATCTACCCGGTCGTCGCGGCGGCGAACGCCGGCGCGCGGACGTTCGTGCTGACGAACGCGGCCGGCGGGGTGAACCCCGACTACAGCGCCGGCGACCTGATGCTGCTCAACGATCACCTCAACCTGACCGGGACGAGCCCGCTGATCGGCGCCGACCCGCTGCCCGGACAGGACGCGCGCTTCGTCGACATGGTCGACGCGTACTCGCCGCATCTGCGCGAGCTCGCGCGCCACATGGCGGGCGAGTACGCGATCACGCTGCACGAGGGCGTCTACGCGGGCCTCGTCGGCCCCGCGTACGAGACGCCGGCCGAAGCGCGTTACCTGCGCTCGATCGGCGCGGACGCGGTCGGGATGTCGACCGTCCTCGAGACGATCGCCGCGCGCGCGCTCGGCCGCGACGTCGTCGGCTTCTCGCTGATCACGAACGTCCACGGCACCGGCCTGCCGACCTCGCACGAAGAGGTCCTCGACGCCGCGATCCGCAGCGCCGCCGATGTCGCAAAGCTCGTCGAAGGGATCGTCGCGAACCTGTAGCGACCATACCCGGTCGCCCGGGGGGCAGGAAGGCAGGCGTGTCCTGGAGACTCTCCCCGGACGAGCCTCACTTCTCGGGGGAAGTTTTCATGCGTTCTGGCCGGTCGTTCTTACGTCTCGCGGCATTCGCCGTGCTTTCCCTGGCGGTGGCCGCCGGGTGCTCGGGCGGGGGCGGGACGCTCGGCGTCCCCGGCGATTCCGCGCCGGGCGGCGCGCAGCGCGCGGTTCACGCGCTCAGCGGCCTCGGCGCGTACAACGTCGACAAGACGCAGACGGCGGTCGCCGGGATATCGTCGGGCGGCTTCATGGCGGTGCAGCTGCACGTCGCGTTCTCGGGGACGTTCCACTACGCGGCGATCTATGCGGGCGGGCCCTACTACTGCGCGCAAGACAACCTCTCGACGGCGCAGACGACGTGCCAGTACGCGACGTCGAGCTCGCTCTCGGCGTCGGAGAGCTATCTCGACTCGCAGTCGAGCGCCGGGACGATCGATCCGAAGACGAATCTCAGCGGACAGAAAGCGTACCTTTGGTCGGGGACGTCGGACTACACCGTCGAGCAGAAGACGATGAACGACCTCAACAGCGAGTACCAGCACTACGGCGTCTCGACGAAGTACGACAACACGTACGCGGCGGGCCACGGCTGGGAGTCGCTCGACGGCGAGGTCGCGTGCGGGACGACCGCGAGCCCGTACATGATCGACTGCAGCAGCTACGACTCCCAGAAGACCTGGCTGACGTTCTTCTACGGCTCGGTCAACGCGCGCAACGCCGGGACGCTCGGCGGCACGCTGATCAACTTCGACCAGACGCCGTACGGCGGCGGCGCGAACGATCTCGACACGAACGGCTATCTCTTCGTGCCGAAGAGCTGCGCGAGCGGGACGCAGTGCCGGCTGATCGTCGCGCTCGACGGCTGCGTGCAGACGCAGGCCAGCATCGGGACCAAGTTCATCACCGAGTCCGGCCTCGACGAGTACGCGGACACGAACAACATCATAGTGCTCTACCCGTACCAAGTCTCGAGCAGCACGCCGAACAACCCGAACGGGTGCTGGGACTGGTGGGGCTTCGAGGGCTCGAACTACGCGCTCAAATCGGGCGTGCAGATGGCCGCGATCAAGAAGATGGTCGACCGCATCCAATCCGGCAGCGCGACGCCGACACCCACGCCGACCGTGACGCCGACCCCCAACGGCTCACCGACGCCCACGCCGGCGCCGACTCCCACCCCGGCGCCGACTCCCACCCCGGCGCCGACTCCCACCCCGGCGCCGACGCCGACCCCGACGCCCGCGCCGGTCTGCTACACCGCGTCGAACTACGCGCACGTGCAAGCCGGACGCGCGCACGACAGCGTCGGCTACGCGCTCGCGAACGGCTCGAACCAGAACATGGGCCTCGATAACGTCTTCTACCAGACGACGCTCAAGAAGACGGGGACGAACTATTACGTGATCGGCACCTGCCCGTGATCGGGCCGGGCGGCGGCTAGCGCAGGCGGTAGCTGCCGCTCGGGTCGATCTCGAGCGTTCGGCCGGCGACGGTCGCGGCACGGCGAACGTGGTCCCAGAACGTGAGCACCCGCACGGCGATCGGGTGCAGTCGCGCGAGCAGCTCGCGGGCGCGCGCGGAGATCGAGAGCACGTCGCGCTGCCACGCGGGATGATCGCGCGGGAGCGATGCCGAGAGCTCGCGTCCGTGGTCGACCGGTTCGCCGGTGATGTTCGCCGGCGTGACGGGCTCGGTGCCCGTCGCGGTGACGATCTGCTCTTTCATGCTGCCTCCGAGAGTGAGGCGCGCATTCGTCGCAGTGCGTGCAGGTGGAGTTGCGAGACGCGCTGCGGGGAGATGTTCATCGGGCCGGTGAGCTCGCGCAGCTTGCGTTCGCCGAAGTAGTGCGCGAGGAGCACGCGGCGCTCGCGCGGCGGCAGTTCACCGAGCGCGTCGTAGATCGTCCGGCGGTCGAGGCGGTTCAGAACGATGTCTTGCGGGTCGGCGGCGTCGTCGACGTCCCAGCGCTCGCCGCGCGGGAGCGGCGTGTCGAGCGAGAGCGGCGTTCGCTCCGTGATCTCCGCGCGCGCGGCGGTGAGCGCGGGGAAACGGCGCGCCATCACGTTCATCGTCGGCAGCGTGCCGAGCTCTTGCGCGAGCGCGTAGCGCGCGTTGCGCGCGAGGCGCATCGTGCGGCGCTTGCGCTCGGAGACCGGGTCCATGCGGCGCACGCCGTTCAGCACCGCGCCGAGGATGATCTTGCGCGCGTAGTGCTCGATCGGGATCCCGCGCGAGGGGTCGAACGCGTCGACCGCGCGGACCAGGCCGACGCAGCCGTCGCCGATCAGATCGTCGACGTCGACGACGGGGACCATGCGGTGCACTCGGCGCGCGACCTGTCTCACGAGCGGGAGCAGCGCACGGATCCGCGCTTCGCGGAGATCGGCGTTCATCGCCGGCTCCGCAGGAACAGGTCGTCGGCGACGGTGCCGAGCGCGATCTCGCCGACCGGGCCGAGGCCGTCCGCGAGCGGTTTGAGGATCTCGCGGAACAGGATCGCGGCGGCGAGGTCTTGCGGCTTCGGCGCACCCTTCGACAGGCTCAGGGTGACATTGCGGTCGGGCGCGACGGGCGCACTGACGGTCGGCGCGACGATGTGCGAGCTTTGCATCGCGTCAGCCTCGGTGGAGGTTGTTGGCGATGCGCAGCATCTCGTCGGCGGCCTGGACGCCCTTGGCGTTCGCCTCGTACGCGCGCTGCGCGCCGAGGATCTGCATCATCGCCTCGACGATCGAGACGTTCGAGCGCTCGAGCATCCCGAACGCGATCGCCGACGCCCCGTGCGCGCCGGGCGCGAACATCCGCGCACGTCCCGACGCGTCGGTCGCCGCGAACAGCGTCGCGCCGAGCGGGCGCAGCGCCTCGGGCGCCGCAAACGACGCCAGCCGCATGTGCGCGATCGTGCGCCCTTTCACCGCCGGCGTGTCGATGACGACGCGGCCGTCGCGCTCGACGCGCGCGCTCAGCGCGTCGGCCGGGATGCGCACGCCGCGTAGCGCCCAGCCCGCGCTGTTGCGCAGCGTTCCGTCCGGATCGCGTGCGAACTCGCCGTTGCGCGTGTATGCCTGCGCGCCGCCGCGTTCCACGGCGAAGAATCCCGGGCCGTCGATCGCCAGATCGAACGCGCCGCCGCTGCGCACGACCTTCCCCTGCGCGAACACCGCGTGCTTCCCGACCGCGACCGTGCCGAGCCCGAGCGACCCGGCGCGCACGTCGGCGAACGTCGCAGCGGCGCCCTTGAAGCCCGCGACGTCGGCGTTGGCGAGGTTGTCCGCGACGATCTCGAGCTGCGTCTGCTGCGCGGCCATCCCGCTGGCCGCCGCGAACATGGCGCGGTTCATTTGAGCCGCACCACGTCGTTGGCGCCCTTCTCGCGCGCCGCGTCGATCGCGAGCAGCGTCTTCTGCGCCGTCTCGAACGCGCGCTGCGCGGTCAGGATCGCGAGCGTCTCGCCGATCGGGTTCACCGTGCTCGTCTCGAGCGCGCCCGCCATCACACGCGTCCCGCGCGGCAGCGGGATGCGGCCGACGACGCGCCCGCCGTCGCGCACGCTCCCGTCCGACTCGATCGCCGCGTCCTCGGAGACGCGCAGCGCGCCGTGCGCGCCGCGCAGCCGCCGCCCGCGGTCGTCGGTCAGATATCCGTCACGGTCGCGGGTGAACGCGCCTTCGCGCGTCGAGGCTCCGCCGACGCGGAACGCGCCCTCACCGAGCAGCGCGAGATCGAAGCGGCGTCCGGTCGCGCGGACCGCGCCTTGCTCGTGCGCTCTGCGCTCGGTGACCGCGAGCCCGCCGTCGCCGAGACGCGTCGTCGCGAGCGCGCGGCGGAAACCGCCGGTCGACGCGTTCGCGAGGTTGTGCGTCGCGATCTCGAGCTGCGCGCGGGCCGCTCGCATCGCGCTGGCCATCCAATGCTGTCCGTCCATGCCGCGATCATGCGGGGACGGCGTTTGCCGAATCGTGACCGCGGCGTGAGCGTTTCACGACCGCGGATAAGCGCTATCGCGTGGCTAGGTTCGCGCGACCTCCATGAGAACGCTTACACGATTCGGGACCTCAAATCCAGGGTCGTGGATTGTTCGGATCTTGTAGACGCAGCAGCCTCAACAAACCACCGTTCGTGAGAAGCCAGATCACGACCGCCGGTACGGCGATGAGCGCCAAGATCGCGTTCCCGTCAAGACCCATGTCGTGAAAGAAGGTAAACTGGACAACCGCCGTGACGCAACCCAAAATGAGCAAGTACAGAACTGAGACGAACCAACGGCCCAGACCGATGAGCGAAGCCATACGTTCCTACCTCAATACGAGAATGTAGCTGATCCGAAAGGCGTACCGTCCACTGTGAACGTTTTATGGTGGCTCAGACAGTGTGTGTGGGCGCAGTCGTTGACGTTTTCATGATCGTAGCCGTGATCGATCTTCGGGGCCTCTTGCTCTATTTGTCGCTGAACCTGCGGCGGCGCGTTTTGGTACACGGCAGCGATCGTGGTCGTGAAGTTTCGCGTTGCGGTCGGAGTTACTACCTCGACGGCCACCGGCTGCGCGGCCTCCGCTGCTACCGCCGCAGGCAGTTCGGGCGCGGCTCGCGCTTCTTGTACCACCCGGGGTTCCGCGGCCGCTGCTGCTCGGTCATCGGCATGGTTTGGAACTGGCGCCGACGGCACTTCCAAACCGCCTATCATGACGTTGAAATCATCGCCGCTTATGAGGAGCGTGGATAACTCTCGTATTCGCTCCGTCTCGGCGACCTCGCTCTGCACGGCGGCGAGTGTCTTTTCAGTCTCCGATTGGTGATGAGGCATCGCGTTGGCGAATATCCAGCTTCCCGCCGCAAGGGACGCTACGGCTGCCGCAACCTTCAGAAAGACGAGACGTCCGGTATCTTTGACTTTGGGAACGACGTCGCGAACTTCGAGACTCAGAGCCACGACGCGCTTCACGCTGTCCGACGCCAATGCTTCAGCTTCCGCTTTCCCAACGCCGAGACCCAACAAGTGTTTTGTGGCAGCTTCCCGCGCCTCACTCCATGCTTCATCGGTGATGTCTTTTACGCCGTCGCGGATGACGGCGCGGACCCCGCGCTCCCACCGCTCGATATCCGCTCCTGTCGTCCTCGGATCGCGCGCAAGGTCAGCCCCCTCCTTGACCTTGTCGATGATTTTCCTATTGAAGTCTTGGATGACTTTCGCGACGCTGAGCTTACTCATACCAGCACTTCCTTCGTCGGCGTCGAGCTCGTCGACACACCTCAGGCCGCTTCAATACGGGTCGCAGTCCGTATGACGACGACCGGCGGCGCAGCAAGTGTGTTGCCGCATACCTGGTCATCGCGCCCAAGCAGGGGCTCAGCTTATTCGACGGACCGCTTGGTTCTCCCACACGCGCAAGGGCGAAATGCCCTCGGCCGTAGCGCGCGGGACCTCTCGTCCGCATGGCGTAACCCCTCCTTAAGGAATTGGGCGAGCGGCGCCGCTCGCCGCGTGGACGAGTAGAGGACACTGGATGGAGATCGGGATCTTGGGCTCCGGCAACATCGGAGGAAATGCCGCGCGCCTGTTCGCGCGCGCCGGGCACCACGTGCGGATCGCCAACTCGCGCGGGCCGGAGTCCCTCCAGGGCCTAGTCGCGGAGATCGGGCCCAACGCCCAGGCGACCACGCCGCAGGAAGCGGTCGACGCCAGCGACCTGGTCCTGATCGCCGTCCCGTGGACCAAGCGTGAAGAGGCCCTCGGCGAGATCGAAGGCTGGGACGAGAAGATCGTCGTCGACGCGATGAACCCGTACACCGAGGACTTCGAGATCGAGGACCTCGGCTCGAAGACCTCCACCGAGTTCACCCGGGCCCTCGTCCCCGGCGCGCGCGTCGTCAAGGCGTTCAACACGATCTTCTACAAACGGCTCGCCGGCGAGGGGAAGCCCAAGGGCGAAAAGGGCCGGCTCGCGATCCCGGTCGCCTCCGACGACCCTGCCGCGAAGCGAGTCGTCATGGACCTCATCGACGAGATCGGCTTCGACCCGGTCGACAACGGCGGGCTGGTCGACGGCGGCCGCAAGCAGCAGCCCGGCTCGCCGATCTACAACCAGCCCCTCGACGCGAAGGAGATGCGCGCCGAACTCGCCCGCGCCTAGCGGCTATTCGACGAGCTGGTGCGAGGGCGTCCCGTTCGCGAGCGGCAGCTGCTCCAACGCGTCCGTGTCGGCGCCGTGCGCCGCCGTACCGTCGCCCTGCGCGGCAACCGTCGTACCCGGCGCGGCCGGCTCTGCCGGCACCACCGTCTGCGCGGCAACCGCGGGGGCCAGCGGGCTCCGGTCGATCAGCGCGAGGTGCGACATCAGCAGCGAGCGCAGCTCGCTTTTCGCCTTCTCGGCGGTGTCACTGTGGCGCTGCGCCTCGCGGCGCGCCTCGTCGATGCGCTCGCTCAGGGCCGAGATCTCGCGCTCGGCTTGCAGCCGCGCCTCCTGCTTGATGAGGTCGGCCTCTTTGTGCGCCGCCGCCTTCACCTCGTCGGCGGTGCGCTGGGCGAGCAGCAGCGTCGACTGCAGCGACTCCTCCATCGCCTTGAAATGCGAGAGCCGCTCGCGCAGATCGCCGATCTCGCCCTGGAGCGCGGCGCGCGCCTGCGCCTCGTCCTCCAGCGTCTCGATGATCTCGTCCAGAAACTCGTTGACCTCGTTCCGGTCGAAGCCCTGGAGCGTCTTCTTGAACTCTTTGTGCTGGATGTCTATGATCGTGATCTTCGCCATCAGCGGATGTCCTTGAAGCCGAGGATGCCGTCGTTGTCGAGCTGTTCGCGCACGCCGGCCGAGTTCACGTTCACGCCGGCCGGCACGACGAGGTAGATGGCCTCCGCCAGCTTCTGGATCCGGCCGTCGATCGTGTACGCGACGCCGGAGGTGAAGTCGACGACGCGCTGGAGCAGGTTGCGGTCCGCGCCCTGCACGTTGACGATCACGACCTGCCGGGCGCGCAGCGCGTCGGCGATCTCCGTGACGTCGCCGAACGAGCGCGGCGCGAACACCGCGACCGAGCTGCCGCCGGCGCGGCGCGAGACGTCGCCGATCGGGACGACGTTGCGCTTCCCGCCGACCTCCTCGTGCCCGTAGAGCTCCTCTTCCTCGTCGTCCTGCACCGAGAACCACGAACCGATCCGTGCGAACATGCTCATGCCAGGCTCCTCTCTCTCGCGGGCCGCGGGCCGAAGATCGCGGTGCCGAGCCGCAGCATCGTCGAGCCGTGGCGCACCGCGCGCTCCCAATCCCCGGACATCCCCATCGACAGCGTCGTCCCGCCGACGCGCTCGAACGCGTCGCGCGCCATCGCGAACGCCGCGTCGACGTCGCCCTCCAGCGGGCCGATCGCCATCACGCCCTCGACCGAAAGCCCCTCGTCGCGCAGGCGCGCGGCGAGCGCGGGCGCATCGGCCGGCGGGGCACCGAATCGTTCGGTCGGAGAGACGTTCACTTGTACCAGAACGCGCAGCCGGCGCCCGGCGTCGCGCGCCGCCTTCGCGAGCGCGAGTCCGGCCTCGAGCCGGTCGACGCTCTGCACGACGTCGAACACCCCGACGATCGCCTTCGCCTTGTTGCGCTGGACGTGGCCGACGAAATGCTTCGTGCACGGCGGCAGCGCGTCGTACTTCGCGCTCGCCTCCTGCACGTAGTTCTCGCCGACGTCGTGCAGCCCGGCCTCCAGCGCCGCGACGACCGCTTCGCGCGGCTGCGTTTTCGTCACGGCCAGGATCGCGACCGATCCGGGCTCGCGGCCGGCAGCGACGGCGACCTCGTCGACGCGCTCGCGCAACGTCGCCACGCGCTGTGCTACCGACTCCGCGGCAAGGGGCATGGAAGGACCCCTTCGCCGCCGCCTGCGGAGAAACCCCGCGCGGCTACGCGGCGGCGCCCGGCGTGCTGGCACCGGTGCGCGCGGCGCGCCGGTACGAGTACCAGATCATCCCGATCCCGACGAAGATTTGCACGACCGCGACGAACTGCCCGCCGTCGAGCCCGAGCACGGTGAACCCGGGCTCGCGCCAGATCTCGGCGATCGTCCGCGTCACGCCGTAGATGGTGAACCAGCTCCACGCGACGACGCCCGGCGGCGGGTGCATCCGGTAGATGATCAGCACGACCGGGAGCGTGAGGATGTCGAGGATCGCCTCGAAGATCTGCGACGGGTAGCGGTAGCCTTGCGAGTACTGCGGGTTCGGGAACAGGATGCAGTACGGATGGTCCGGGATGCACAGCTTTCCGGGCAGCTCGTCGTTGATGAAGTTCACCAGCCGCGTGGTGAAGATTCCGATCGAGAGCAGCGGGACGACCTCGTCGCCGAGGACGCCGAACGTGAGCCCGGGGTGCTTGCGCAAGAAGATCAGGATCGCGAGGATCACGCCGACGAGCGCTCCGTGGAACGCCATCCCGCCCTGCCAGATCGCGATGAAGTTCACCGGGTTCGCGAGGTACTCGTTGAAGTTGTGCCGCGTGATGACGTCGGCGATCACGAACCCGATGCGGCCGCCGGCGAGCACGCCGACCAGCGCGTACACGAGGAAGTCCTGGATCTGGTCGCTGGTGAGCCCGAGCCGGCGGCGGCCTTCCGGCCGGCTCATCCATATGTAGACGCAGACGAATCCGAGCAGGTACGAGAGGCCGTACCAGTGTACGGCGACCGGGCCGATGCGGAAGGCGATCGGGTCGATGTTCGGATACGAGAACCAGTGGCTCACGCCGCCGTGGTTACCGTCGCGAGCACCGGGATGCCTGCGAAGAAGGGCACTCCTGCGACACTGATGCCGCCACCCGGCGCGGCCAGGCGCGGTCATGCGAGCGGTCCAACCAAAGGAGTCTCGTGTCCAGCACGCTGAGCGTCAACGTCTTCACCGCCTTCCTCGCCGGCATCGTCTCGTTCGTCTCGCCGTGCGTGCTGCCGCTCATCCCGGCCTACTTGTCCTTCCTGACCGGATCGAGCGTCGAGGAGCTGAAGGCGCAGTCCGACGCCGCCAGCCGCGTGCGCACGATGCTGCACGCGCTCTGTTTCGTCGCCGGGTTCACGGTCGTGTTCATGGCGATCGGGCTTTCGGCGAGCGCGCTCGGCTCGGTCTTCGTCGACTACAAGGACTGGATCGCGCGGATCGGCGGCGTCGTCGTGATCGTGCTCGGCCTCAACATGGTCGGGCTGTTCAAGATCCCCGCGCTGATGATGGACAAGCGGCTGCAGGTGCGCAGCGCGAACCGTTCGTTCATCGCCTCGTTCCTGGTCGGGATCGGCTTCGCGGCGGGCTGGTCGCCGTGCATCGGACCGATCCTCTCGCTGATCATCCTGAAAGCCTCGCAGCAGCACTACGGTGAGGCGTCGTTCTTCCTATTCGTCTACTCGATGGGGCTCGCGGTCCCGCTGCTGATCACCGCCGCCGCGATCACGCAGGCGCTGACCGCACTGAACAAGGTCAAGCGCTATCTCGGGATCATCGAGACGGGCGCGGGGGTTTTGCTGATCCTGGCCGGGATCGTCATCTTCACCGGCACCTTCGGGCGCGTCGCCGGGTACTTCTACCAGATCGTGCCCGCGCCGAAGATCTGAGCGGGATGGAGGTTCCGAAGCCGGGCGACGTCGTCTACATCGAGACCTCGCTCTACATCTCGCACGGTGTCGACGACGTCCGCGGCGGCAAGGCGACGGTCACGCGGGTGGAGGACGAGACGCTCGGCGGCCGCGGGGTCCCGTTCATCGAAGTGGACGTGGACCCGGGATCGTTGTACAACTGGGAGCATCTCGCCGCGAAGCAAGCGCAGCTCGCTGCGGAGTTCGGCGACCGCTGGGCGTACGCGGATCCCGACCTCCGGCCGGAGTTCAACGAGGACGGCATCCCGACCGCCGGACCGGAGTGGGAACCGGTCGCCCCCGCGCGAACCCGGCGTGGCGTGTACCTCCTCTGGCTCGTCGCGATCCTCGTCTTCGTCCTCGACCGCGCGTCGAAGGCCTACGTGCTGGCGCACGCCTCCGGGTGCTTGGAGCGCGTGGTGATCCCGGGGCTGCTGAACTGCAACTATGTCCGGAACACGCACGGCGCGTTCGGGCTCTTCGGCAACTCGCCCGCGCTGCTGATCGTCCTCGCGCTGATCGTGCTCGGGATCTTCGCGTACGCGTTCCGCGACGCCGTCCAGCAGTCGAACTTCGTGCGGATCGCGTTCGGGATGATCACCGGCGGCGCGATCGGGAACATCGTCGACCGCTTCCAGCACCAGTGGGTCGTCGACTTCATCGACTTCTACCGGATCTGGCCGAACGTGTTCAACGTCGCCGACGCGTGCATCACCGTCGGCGTCGCGCTGCTGATCCTGGCCGCGCTGCGCCGCGAGAGGCGCGCCGCCTGACGCACGTCGTCGGCGAGGACGAGACGGGGCGGCTCGACGTCCTGCTCGCGAAGCTGACCGGGTTCTCGCGCTCGCACGTCGCGCACGCGCTGCGCGCCGGCGCCGCGACCGTGAACGGGGCCTCCGGAAAACCGAGCACGCTGCTCGAGCTCGGCGACGTCGTCGAGTACGCGATCGACCCGCCGCGCCCGCTCGACGCCGAGCCCGAGGCGATCCCGCTCGACGTCGTCTACGAGGACGACGATCTGCTCGTCGTCGACAAGCCGGCCGGGATGGTCACGCACCCGGCTCACGGCGCGATCGACGGGACGCTGGTGAACGCGCTGCTCGCGCACGCCGGCTCGCTGCCGGGCGAGCGGGTGCGCGCGGGGCTCGTGCACCGGCTCGACCGCGACACCTCCGGGCTGCTGCTCGTCGCGAAGACCGACGAGGCGCTCGGGACGCTGGGCCGCGCGATGCAGGCGCGCTACATCGAGCGCGAGTACCGCGGGATCGTCGTCGGCGTCCCCGACGACCGCGAAGGAACGATCCGCGGCGCGCTCGGCCGCGATCCGCGCAACCGCCTGAAGTACGCGATCCGCACCGAGGGTAAGCCGGCCGTGACGCACTACGCGGTGCGCGAGGTGCTGCACGGCGCGAGCGAGCTCACGTTCCGGCTCGAGACGGGGCGCACGCACCAGATCCGCGTGCACATGGCCGCGCTCGGTCATCCGGTGCTGAACGATCCGGTCTACGGGCGCAGCGACTCGCGTTTGCCGCTCCCGGGCCAGGCATTGCACGCATGGCGGCTGCGGTTCAAGCACCCGCGCACCAAACAGATGCTGGCGTTCGAGAGCGAGCCGCCGCGCGAGTACCTCGCGACGCTCGCGATGTACCGCCGCCCAGAATCGTGACTCACCGCAATGTCACCCTGAGCCTGTCGAAGGGTGAGCGATGATCGGCGCGTTCACGCTGCACGCGACGTCGGGCGTGGCGCGGCGCGGTACGCTGACGACGGCGCACGGGGAGGTCGCGACGCCGTGCTTCATGCCGGTCGGGACGCTCGCCGACGTGAAACTGCTCGAACCGCGCGACCTGCACGAGCTCGGTGCACGGATCGTGCTCGCGAACACGTATCATCTCTGGCTGCGTCCGGGGCGCGAGACGCTCGTAGCGGCGGGCGGCATCCACCGCTTCATGGCGTGGGACGGACCGATCCTCACCGACTCCGGCGGCTATCAAGTGTTCAGCCTGGAGTCGCGGCGCGCGATCGACGAGGACGGCGTGACGTTCCGCTCGCATCTCGACGGCAGCGCTCACCGCTTCACCCCGGAGAACGTCGTCGCGTTCCAGGAAGACCTCGGCGTCGACGTCGCGATGGCGCTCGACCAGTGCGTGAAGCTGCCCTCGCCGCCCGCCGACCTCGAAGCCGCGGTCGCGCGCACGACGGCGTGGGCCGAGCGCTGCGCCGCGGCGCGCCGCCACGCGAATCGCACGATGCTCTTCGGGATCGTGCAAGGCGGGCTCGACGAGGACTTGCGCGCGCGCAGCGCGGCGGAGCTGGTCGCGCTCGATCTTCCCGGGTACGCGATCGGCGGGCTCTCGGTCGGCGAGTCGCGCGAGGAGATGGACCGCGTCGCGCGCTTCACCGCGGCGCTGCTGCCGCGCGAGAAACCGCGCTACTTGATGGGCGTCGGCACGGTGCGCGATCTCCTCGCCGGGATCGACCGCGGGATCGACCTGTTCGACTGCGTCTACCCGACGCGCAGCGGCCGGCACGGCCGCGTCCTCACCCGCGCGGGCGCGGAGTACAACGTCCGCAACGCCGGTAACGTGCGCGACTTCGGACCGCTCGACCCGGACTGCGCCTGCCGCATCTGCGCGACGTACACGAAAGCGTACCTTTCGCACCTCTTCCGCTCGGGCGAGACGCTCGCGCAGCGGCTGATCTCGTACCACAACGTCGCGGCGCTGACGAGCCTGGTGCGCGAGGCGCGCGCCGCGATCGAGGCCGATCGCTGGGCGGCGTTCCGCGACGCGCTGCTCCGGGCCGCGTAGGAAAGGCGCGGCGCGCCGCCGACCCGAAGATGCAGCCGTGAAGAACGGGTTGGGGCGTATCGCCGTCATCGCGGCGGCGCTTTTCTCATGGACCGCGGCCGCTGCATGCGCCGAGCCGGTCGAGACGTCGTTCAGCCTGACGGTGAACGCGCTCAACGGCAAGCACGAGATCAACGGCGGCCAGGGCGACACGCTCGGCTTCGCGCCGCTCCCGCTCGGCGAGCTCACGCTGCGCCGCGGCTCGGAGAGCCTGCGCGTCGAGGGGCTGCCGCCGGTGACGTTCGGCTACAGCAATCTCGGCGACGGCGCGATGTCGACCCGGCTCTCGATCGTGAACGCGACACTTCGCCATACGTTCGCGGGCGGCTGGTTCGTCGGCGTCGGGCAGACGGTCTACAACCAGTTCACCACCTACGCGTCCTCGAACAGCACCTTCTTCTACGAGCGCGGGTTCGTCTCGCTCCCGATCAACGGCAACGAGGCGCAGTACTCGCGCGTGACCGGACCGCGCTTCGAGCTCGGCCAAGGCTTCGGGCTCGGCCCCGAGCACCTCGACGTGTCGGCCGCGGTGAACCCGCACATGCACGGCGTCCAGTACACGCGCATCCCGACGTTCAACCGGATCTGCAGCGGACGGGGGACCAGCCGAACGTGCGGGCCGTACATCGTGCAGACGTTCGCCGATCCGGAGAACGCCGCGCAGGTCGATCTTGCCGCGCGCTTCTCGCACCGGCTCTCGAAGCACGGCGCGCTGCTCTACGGTTTGCGCTACCTGAACTACTCGGCGCACTACGACGACTACCCGGGCCAGCTCGCCGACCGCAACGTCGGCTTCGCGCCGCAGCTCGGCTACCGGGTCAACTTCTAGCCGGCGCCGCGGCCTGCGCGTCGCGGTGAGCGTCGAAGCCGTACGCGTTGAGCGCCGCGCGGATCGCCTGCTCGACGTGCTCGTGCGGAAGCCGATGCCTCCGCGCGAGCATCTCGACGGAGTCCCCGACGAGAAAGTCGAGCAAGATCAAGAGCGGATCGGTCGGCTCAGCCGCAGACGGGCGGGACGACGGCAACGACGGCTGTGCGGACGGAAACGGCGGAAATCACGGCATCTACCTCGGCATGGAGAGGGGTGGAGTCCCCGCACCATAGCGCAGAGAGCCGTACTCCGGCCAGCCGAGAGTTAGGTAGATGCGACGTTGAGGCCTATTGTGACGGAATTTTAGAGCACCCCGAGGTGCCTGGCGCGAGCCAGGGTCTCGATCCGTCCGCGTGCGTCCAGCTTGACGCTGATGTTCCGGAGATGGGTCCGGACCGTGTGCGGGCTGCGGTCGAGGAGGGTCGCGATCTGCGGTGCGGTTCTGCCGGCCGAGATCAAACGCAAGACGTCGACCTCGGTGTTCGTGAGCGGGCCCTTTGCCGGGCGCGCTTCCACCCGCTCCTTGACGATCGCGAGTACCCGCGCGTATCCGCGCACCGTCTTGGGAACGTCGGCGAGCGGCAGCGCCGCCGAGGCGAACTTCAGCAAGCCCGCGACATCCGGCGCGCCGTGGAGGAAACGCGCTTCGGCGGCGCGGCGACCGCGAACGACGTCACCGGCGAACTGGCCGGCGACCGCCGCCAGCGCCCGCGCCACTTGGCGATATCGCAGCTCGTGCGCCGCGATCCGCTTCTCCGGACGGGCCGAGGTCGAGATCGCCTGGCGGCTCAAGCGCCGCGCGTTGTCATCGTCGTCGAGAGCGATTGACGTCAGCGCGAGCAGTGCGCGGCAAAGCGCGCGCTCTCCGTCGGTGCGCCCGGTGATGTCCTTCAACACCGCCAAGACGTTGCGCGACGTCGTGAAATCACCGCACCACAGGAGGCGCAGCACGTCCGCGATTCCGCGGGCGAAGCGCTCGCGATACTGCTCCGGCAACGTGTCACGCTGCAGCGCGGCGCGCGCTGCTTCCAGCAGGCCTTCATCACCGCGTTCCGCAGCCAGCTCGTAGACGGCGACCCGGCCGATCGCACGATACGAAGCATCGCCTCCGAGCTCCGCTTCCCGCACCAGCTCCGTCGCATGGTACCACGTCATCTCAGCATCGCCCGTGCACGCGTAGTGCGTCGTGTAGGCGACCGAATGGAGCGTGCAGGCAAAGCGGTGCGCCGACAGCAGTCGCGCCAGACGAAGACCTTGAGCGACCGCTTCGAGCGCTTCATCGGCATCACTGCGGTAGTACGCGGCGAGAGCCAGCCGCTGATGGATTCGAAGCCGCAGCACGTCGTCGTCGAGATGCGGTAACGCCTCGCGGATCGCCTCTGCGCGCGAGGCCGAGAGCTCGTACGCGCCGTTCGACGCATCGATGACGGCCTGCAACGCGGTACGGCCCAACTCGAGTACCGGCGAACGATCCGTCGCGAGGACGGATGCTGCCCGCTGGCACACGCCGCGCGAGATCAGCAGCGGCACGAGCACATCGATCACGTATGGACGATCGCGTTCCGGCGCGCTCTCCGCCGCGCGGCGCAGGACCGCTTCGGCGCGCAAGGCGTCGCCTTCGCACTGCCATGCCGTTGCCGCGAGCAATAGTGCAGCGGTACCAGTACCGTCGGTTCCGTCGAGCATCGCTCGGATGTCATCGTACGACCCGAGCGCACAGACGAAGTACGCTGCCGCAGTCGTCGGCGTGCACACCTCGATACGCATTGAGCCTCCGCGACCCGGTTCGCGTAGAGCCATGGTGAAGACGTTCGTAGCTCGCTACGCCACTCCTCGCAATAGCATGCTACGAGCGGCGGCGACGATGAGCCGGTGGGAATCGAAGCACGTTGGCCGCTATCGGTGAGCACGGCGGCGGCGCGTCGAGGACTTGAAATAGCCGGTCCAGATCGTCGCGAGAGTACGTGGGAAGACCGAGGCGGCGGCGCTCCGCGGCGCAGTCCTCGAGAATCGTGATGACCGGTTCATCGCCCGGATCGATGAGCCCCGAGACGCCGGCCGGAAACGGAAAAGCCACGCGCCCACGATACGGCGGCGCTGTGCCAGCGTCATGGCAGAGCGCGTCCGGGTGTTGACAGGCGGGCGCTCATCGTGGTACGACCTGCCCACGATGTTCGCCCGACTCCTCGTCCTCGTTAGCGTTATTCTTACCGATCCACCGGACCGGCGAGCCGCTTTCGCATAGCACGACGACAGAGTCGACACACTGCAAAAGCCCCTCGCCGGAAGGCGGGGGGCTTTTTCGCTCTACGGAGGACCGATGGAAGCCTATTACGACCGCGACGTGGACCGCGGCGCTCTCGACGGGAAGACGATCGCCGTCATCGGCTACGGCAGCCAAGGGCGCGCGCATGCGCTCAACTTGCAAGACTCCCGTCACGACGTCGTCGTCGGGCTGCGGGAGGGCTCCGCGACGCGCGACCAGGCGCGCCGCGACGGCCTCGCGGTCGCCTCCATTCCGGCGGCCGTCGCGTCCGCCGACCTCGTCATGATGCTGATCCCCGACGAAGAGCAGCCCGGAGTCTACCTCCGCGAGGTCGTCGAGCAACTCCGACCCGGGACGGCGCTCGCGTTCGCGCACGGGTTCGGGATCCACTTCGGCACCATCGTCCCGCCGAAGGACGTCGACGTCGTGATGATCGCGCCGAAAGGCCCGGGGCGTCTCGTGCGCAGCGAGTACGAAGCCGGCCGCGGCGTCCCGTGCCTCGTCGCGGTCCACCAGGACGCGACGAGGAATGCGCGTGCGGCCGCGTTCGCGTACGCGGCGGCGATCGGCGGCGGTCGGGCCGGAATCCTCGAGACGACGTTCCGCGAGGAGACCGAGACCGATCTCTTCGGCGAGCAGGCGGTGCTGTGCGGCGGGATGAGCGCGCTCGTCAAAGCGGGCTTCGAGACGCTCACCGAGGCCGGCTACGCGCCGGAGATGGCGTACTTCGAGTGCCTCCACGAGTTGAAGCTGATCGTCGACCTCATGTACGAGCGCGGGATCGACGGCATGCGCGACGCGATCAGCAACACCGCCAAGTACGGCGACTACACGCGCGGCGAGCGCGTCATCACCGAGCAGACGCGCGCGGAGATGCGCAAGATCCTCGGCGAGATCCAAGCGGGATCGTTCGCGCAGGAATGGGTCGCCGAGCACGCCTCCGGGAAGCCCTCGTTCAACGCGTTCCGCGCGGAGGCGTCGCGGCACGAGATCGAGCACGTCGGCTCCGAGCTGCGCGGGCTCATGCCGTGGCTGAACGGCGAGCCGGCCGCGGAAGCCGACCACGGCCTCCGCTTCCGGGTCCTCTAGGCGTAGCGATGAACGGCGCGCAGGCGGTCGTCGCGGCGCTCGAGCGCGAGGGGGTCGAGACGATCTTCGGCTATCCCGGCGGCGCGATCATGCCGCTCTACGACGCGCTGTACGAGCACCGCGTCCGGCACGTGCTCGTGCGCCACGAAGCCGCGGCCGTCTTCGCGGCGAGCGGTTACGCACGGACCTCGGGTCGCGCCGGCGTGTGCTGCGCGACCTCGGGGCCGGGCGCCACGAACCTCGTCACCGGGCTGCTCGACGCGATGATGGACAGCGTCCCGCTCGTCGCGATCACCGGCCAAGTGCGCACCGACCTGATGGGGACCGACGGCTTCCAGGAAGCGGACGTCTGCGCGATCACCCAAGCCGTCACGAAGCGCAACGTGCTGGTGCGCAGCGCGGGCGAGATCGCGCAGGCGATCGCCGATGCGTTCGCACTTGCGCGTGACGGGCGGCCGGGGCCCGTGCTCGTCGACATCCCGAACGACGTGCTGAAAGCGGCGGTGAACGACGACGCCGTCTCTCCGCCGGCGAAGCCGTTCGCACGGCGGCGAGGTGACGGGCCGCGTGTGTCCGATGCCGCGGTCCGTGAGGCCGCCGCGCGGATTCGCTCCGCGCGGCGGCCGGTCGCGATCGTCGGCGGCGGCGTGCGCGGCGGCGCGGTCGACCTGTACCGCATGTTCGTCGCGCTGCTCGGGCTCCCGCACACCGCGACGATCAACGCGCTCGGTGCGGCCGATCCGCACGATGGCGCGTATCTCGGGATGCTCGGGATGCACGGGCTGAAGGCTGCGAACAAGACCGTGCAGCGCGCCGATCTGCTCATCGCCCTGGGGATGCGGTTCGACGACCGCGTAACCGGGAAACCGGACCGGTTCGCGCGCGGCGCGAGCGTGATCCACGCCGACATCGACGCGACCGAGTTCGGGAAGATCGTCGCGGCCGACGTCAGCCTGCACGGCGACCTGCGCGAGACGCTGCGCGCGCTCATCGACGAGCTCACGGGCGGCCACGTCCCGCGGTTCGACGACTGGGCCGCGGAGGCGCGGCTGCTCGGCGGGCCGCTGCCGAGCGACCGCGTCGAGGAGGGCGTGCTCTCGGCGACCGGCGTGCTCGACCGCGTCTTCGCGGCGCTCCCGGCCGACGCGATCGTCACGACCGACGTCGGGCAGCACCAGATGTGGGCCGCGCAGCGCGCACGGCCGGCGCATCCGCTGAAGTTCGCGACGTCGGCCGGGCTCGGCGCGATGGGATTCGGGTTTCCCGCGGCGATCGGCGCGCAGTTTGGGCACCCGGGGACGCCGGTCTACGCGATCGTCGGCGACGGCGGGTTTCAGATGTGTCTGCCCGAGCTGGCGACCCTGCGGCGCTACGACGTCCCGGCGAAGATCGTGCTGATCGACAACCGCAATCTCGGGATGGTGCGGCAGTGGCAAGAGCTCTTCTTCTCCGAGCGCTACTCGGCGACGAACCTCGCCGACAACCCCGACTTCGCGGCGATCGCGCGCGCGTACGGCATCGCGGCGTACCGCGCGACCAGCCCCGAGGACGCCGGCGCGGCGATCGCGGAGTTCGTCGCGGCGCGCGGTCCGGCGCTGCTGCACTGCGCGTGCCATCCGACCGAGAACGTCTGGCCGATGATCCCGGCCGGGATGACCGTGGACGATCTGATGGAGGCGCGTGCGTGACGTGCGAGCTCTCGCTGAGCGACGTGCGCTCGGTGGCGCGGATCGTCAATCTCGCGCACCGGTTCAACTGCCGCTGCACGCACATCGACGCGGCGCCGGCGGAGGCCGGGACCAGCGCGCGGTTCGCGTTCGAGGGGCCGCCGGCCGCGCTGGCGCGGCTGCGCTCGCAGATCGATCGTATCCTCGCGTACGAGAACGGCGCATGAGCTGCCGCCGCCTCGCGCTTCGACTTCGACTTTCGCTCTTCGTGCTGCGCGAATAGCCGTCTTCGTCGTGCCCTCGTCACCAACGTGTCGTGCCGGCCCTCGCGAAGCGGGGGCCGGCTTTTTGGTGGAGAGCTGATGTGAACGCAAGCCGTTACCGACCCTTCCCGGCGATCGTCTTGCCGGACCGGCGCTGGCCGAGCCGCACGATCGATCGCGCGCCGCGCTGGTGCAGCGTCGATCTGCGCGACGGAAACCAGGCGCTGGTCGAACCGATGGAACCCGAGCGGAAACGCCGGATGTTCGAGCTGCTGGTGCGGCTCGGGTTCACCGAGATCGAGGTCGGGTTTCCGGCGGCCGCGCAGCCGGAGTTCGACTTCGTGCGCGAGCTGATCGAGGAGGGGCGCATCCCGGACGGGGTGACCATCCAGGTCCTCACCCAGGCGCGCGAGGATCTGATCGCGCGCACGTTCGAGGCGATCGCGGGCGCCCCGCGCGCGATCGTGCACGTCTACAACGCCACCTCGCCGCTGTTCCGTGACGTCGTGTTCGGGCTCGACCGTGCGGGCGTCGTCGAGGTCGCACTGCGCGCGGTGCGGGACGTCAGGCACCGCGCGGACGCGATCGCCCGGCACACGCACGTGCGGCTGGAGTACTCGCCGGAGACGTTCTCCGCGACGGAGCCAGAATTCGCGCTGGATATCTGCGAAGCGGTGCTCGCGGAGTGGGGCGGGACCGCGGTCGATCCGGTCATCCTGAACCTGCCGGCGACGGTCGAGATGGCGACGCCGAACGTCTACGCCGACCAGATCGAATGGTTCGGCCGCAACCTGCGTGACCGCGCCGCCGCGATCCTGAGCATCCACCCGCACAACGACCGCGGCACGGCGGTCGCAGCAGCCGAGCTCGCGCTGATGGCCGGCGCTGACCGCGTCGAGGGGACGTTGTTCGGGAACGGCGAGCGCACCGGGAACGTCGATCTCGTCACGCTCGCGCTCAACCTGTTCTCGCAGGGCGTCGATCCGGGGCTCGATCTCTCCGACGTGCCGGAGATCGTGCGCACCGTCGAGGCGTGCAACCGTCTTCCGGTGCACCCGCGCCACCCGTACGGCGGCGAGCTGGTGTTCACCGCGTTCTCCGGCTCGCACCAGGACGCGATCAAGAAAGGCTTCGCCGCGTTCGCGGCGAGCGGCCGCGCGCGCTGGGAGGTGCCGTATCTCGCCGTCGACCCGAAGGACATCGGGCGCACGTACGACACGGTCGTGCGCGTGAACAGCCAGTCGGGGAAGGGCGGCGTCGCGTACGTCCTCGACGCCGCGCACGGGCTCGATCTGCCGCGCGCGCTGCAGGCCGATTTCAGCCGCGTGATCCAGGCGCGCGCGGAGGCGTCCGGCGGCGAGATCGCGCCGGATGAGCTTCGCGCGGCGTTCGAGGACGCGTACGTGCGGCCGGGCCGGCTGCGGCTCGCGGAGTACGTCACGACGAACGACGGCGTCGCCGGAACGCCGTGCACGATCGACGCGACGCTGACCGACGGCGCCGTCTCGCGGACGGTCTACGGCGACGGGACCGGGCCGATCGACGCTTTCGTCGACGCGCTGCAGCGTGCGTTCGGGATCGGCGTGCACGTGCGCGATTTCCACGAGCACGCACTGCGGGCCGGTGAAGACGCCGCGGCGGTCGCGTACGTCTTGCTCGCCGTCGACGGCGAGGTTCGCTGGGGCGTCGGGATCGACCAGAACATCGTCACGTCCTCGCTCGCCGCGATCGTCGCCGCGGTCGGGCGGACCATTCACACCATCGAGCCCGCACCGCGGGAGGAGAGCACGCATGCGCCGGTCGCTGTTTGACAAGGTTTGGGACGCGCACGTCGTCGAGGAGCTGCCGGGCGGAAACGCGCTGGTCTTCATCGATCTGGTCGTCGCGCACGAGATCACGACGCCGCCGGGCGCGATCGCGATCGAGCGCGAGTTCGGCGACCGGCTCTACGAGCCGGATCGCATCGTCGCGATGATCGACCACGTCGCGCCCGCGAAGGACTCCGCGACGGCGCTGCAGGCGCAGACCGTGCGCACGTGGGCGAAGCGGCAGGGGATTCGCTTCCACGACATCGGCGACAACGGAATCTGCCACGTGATCGTACCCGAGCGCGGCTACGTCACGCCGGGGATGACGGTGTGCTGCGGCGACAGCCACACGTGCACGCTGGGCGCGTTCGGCGCGTTCGCGCTCGGGATCGGGACGACGGCGCAGGCCGGGGCGATGCTCGCCGGCTGTCTGATTCTGCAGCGGCCGAAGGTGATGCGCGTCGAGGTGACGGGCGAGCTGCCGCGGGACGCGACCGCGAAGGACCTCGCACTGACCGTGATCGCGACGATCGGCTTCCGCGGCGGGACCGGCTACGTGCTCGAGTACACCGGCTCGGCGATCCGTGCGCTCACGATGGAGCAGCGGATGACGCTGTGCAACATGGCGATCGAGGCCGGCGCGACGACGGGGATCATCGCGGCCGACGCGACGACCACCGCGTACCTCGCCGCGACGCCGAGCGCGCCGGTGAATTGGTTCGCGCAAGCCGCGGACGAGGACGCCGAATATGCCGCGACGGTGACCATCGACGGGAGCGCGGTCGGGCCGGTCGTCTCGTGGGGAACGAATCCCGGCGAGTGCGCGCCGATCGGCGGCAGCGTGCCGTCCGACGCGGACGCGACGTCGCTCGCGTACATGGATCTGCGCCCCGGGCAGCCGTTGCGGAGCATCGCGATCGATCAAGCCTTCATCGGCTCGTGCACGAACTCGCGAATCGGCGACCTGCGCGCCGCGGCGGAGGTCTTCCGCGGGCGGCGGGTCAGCGTGCCGACGATCGTCACGCCCGGTTCGCAAGCGGTGCGCCGCCAAGCCGAGCGCGAGGGGCTGCACGACATCTTCCAAGACGCGGGCGCGCTGTGGACGCATTCGTCGTGCGGGCCGTGCCTCGGGATGTCGATGGGCGTGCTGGCGCCGGGGATGCGCTGCGTCTCGTCCTCGAACCGGAATTTCCCCGGACGAATGGGCGACGGCGGGCGCGTGCACCTCGCCGCGCCGGTCGTCGTCGCGGCCTCGGCGATCCTCGGCCGGCTCGCGTCGCCTGCCGAGCTCGAACCACCGAGTGTCGCCCTGAGCGCGTCGAGCGGTGAGCGGGCAGCGTCCGCGACGGCGGTGGTTGCATGATCGTCGAAGGCGGCGTGCTCGCGATCGCGCGGGCGAACATCGACACCGATCAGATCATACCGGCTCGGTACCTCACGCGGATCGACGCGAACGGCATGGGCGAGCACTGCTTCGAGGGGCTCCCCGACGGCGCGGCGCTGCTCTCGTCGCGGCCCGGCGCGGCGATCCTCGTGACCGGCGAGAACTTCGGCTGCGGCTCCTCGCGCGAGCACGCGGCTTGGGCGCTGAAAGACCGCGGCTTCCGCGCGGTGATCGCGCCGAGCTTCGCGCGCATCTTCCTTGAGAACGCGTACACCAACGCGCTGGTCCCCGTCGCGCTGCC
Source organism: Candidatus Elarobacter sp. (assembly GCA_036264835.1). Taxonomy (GTDB): domain Bacteria; phylum Vulcanimicrobiota; class Vulcanimicrobiia; order Vulcanimicrobiales; family Vulcanimicrobiaceae; genus Vulcanimicrobium. Next base: position 26,657 of record DATAQE010000179.1, on the reverse strand, counting down.
GCAGCAGGTCGTCGATGAGCTCGCGCGCGCGCAGCACATCGCGATCGACGTCGCCGCCGAGACGCTGCGTGCCGACGGCGGTGAGCCGATCGCGTTCGCACTCGACCCGCTGCGCAAGCAGTTCGTGCTCGGCGGCGGCTTCATGCAGTATCTCGCGGCGAAGATTCCTTCGGTTCGCGCGTGGGAGGCCGCGCGATGAGCCGCCGTGTCGCCGTGCTGGTGGGCGACGGGATCGGACCGGAGGTCACCGCCGCCGCGGTGCGCGTGCTGCGCGCCGCGCTGCCCTCGTGCGCGTTCACCGAGGCCCCGATCGGCGCGGCCGCGATCTCCTCGCACGGCACTCCGCTGCCGGAGGAGACGCTCGCGGTCGCGCGCGCGAGCGACGCGATTCTCTTCGGTGCCGTCGGCGGTCCGGGCTATGACGATCTTCCGCCGGAGCGCCGGCCGGAGGCGGCGATCCTCGGGCTTCGCAAGGCGTTCGAGCTCTACGCGAACGTGCGGCCGGCGCGCGCATTTCCAGGGCTCGAAGACCGCTCGCCGCTGCGCGCCGAGCTCGTGACCGGGATGGACTGCGTCATCGTGCGGGAACTCACCGGCGGGCTGTACTTCGGCCCGAAACGCCTCGAACGCGACGACGCCGGCGTGCTCACCGCGACCGACACGCTGATCTACACCGAGCCGGAAATCGAGCGGATCGCGCGCTTCGCGTTCGAGCTCGCACGGACTCGCAGGCGCCGCGTGACCTCCGTCGACAAAGCGAACGTGCTGACGAGCTCGCAGCTGTGGCGCCGCGTGGTCGCCGACGTCGCGCGCGAGTTCCCCGACGTCGCGCTGGAGCACGTGCTCGTCGACAACGCGGCGATGCAGCTCGTGCGCGACCCGCGCGCGTTCGACGTCATCGTGACGGAGAACATGTTCGGCGATATCCTCTCCGACGAGGCGGCGATGATCACCGGCACGATCGGCACCGCGCCGAGCGCGAGCCTCGGCGCCGGACCGAACGAGCGCGGCTTCGGCCTCTACGAACCGATCAGCGGCACCGCCCCGGACATCGCCGGCCGCGGGATCGCGAACCCGTCCGCGGCGATCCTCTCCGCGGCGCTGCTCGCGCGCTTCTCGCTCGGCGAAGACGATGTCGCCTGGCGCATCGAGCGCGCCGTCGCCGACGCGCTCGCCGCCGGCCCGCGCACCGCCGACCTCGAACCAGACGCACCGGCGAGCACCGAAGCCTTCACCGCCTCGGTGCTCGCACGGCTGCGCGCGCCGGTGCTCACCGACGCCGCGCTGCGCTGCGGCGTCTAGGCGCGCGCTTCGAGCTGGCGGACGATCTGCGCGCAGGAAGCGCAGATCGTCGGGTGCTCGGAGTCGGTGCCGAGCGGGAGATACTTCCAGCAGCGCTGGCACTTTTCGCCGTCGGCGGGGACGACGACCACGCTCGCCGCGCCGTTCGCCGACGCGCTCACCGCGCGCAGCGACGAAACGACCAGCGCCTCGCGCAGCCCGTCGCCGAGCGCGACTAGCCGGTCATACAACACGCGCGGGATCTCGACCGTCGCGTCGAGCTGGTAGTCGCGGATCCCGTCGCTCGCGGCGACTTGCGCGCGCAGCTCCTTGAGCAGCGACCACGCCGCGAGATCGTCCTCGTCGATCGCCTCGGCCTGCGGGAACGCGATGTCGAAGATCGACTCGTGCTCGCCGCGCAGCTCGGGCGCGAGATACTGCCACGCTTCCTCGGCGGTGAACGAAAGGATCGGTGCGAGCAGCACGGCCGTCGTCCGGAACATTTCCAGCAGCGCCGACTGCGCGCTGCGGCGCCGCGCCGAATCGGGGGCGGATGAGTACAGCCGGTCCTTCAGCGCGTCGACGTAGAACGCCGAGACGTCTTCCTTGTCGAACTGCTGGATCGCGACGTACGCCTCGTGCAGATCGAAACGGCGGTACGCGTCCACGACGCGCGCCGCGAACGCGTCGAGCGCGGTGAGCGCGAGGCGGTCGATCGCCTCCATCCGCTCGCGCGGCAGCACGCCTTCCGGCGTCAACCCGTCGAGCGCGCTAAGGAAATACCGCAGCCGGAAGCGCAGGTTCTTGTAGACGTTCGAGACGTTCTCGAGCAGCTTCGCACCGAGCCGCATATCGCCGGTGAAGTCGCTGGAGGCGACCCACAGCCGCAGCACGTCGGCGCCGTACGTGTTCACGCCCTCGTCGAGCGCGATGTAGTTGCCGGCCGACTTGTGCATCGCGTGACCGTGCTGGTCGACGACCCACCCGTGCGAGACCACCTGCTCGTACGGCGCTGCGTCGCGCACCGCGACGGATGTGACCAGGTTCGAGCGGAACCAGCCGCGGTACTGGTCGCCGCCTTCGAGGTACGCGTCGGCGGGGAACTTCATCCCGCGCTCGACGAGCACCGCGCGCCACGTCACGCCCGACTCGAACCAGATGTCGACGATGTTCCGCTCTTTCTCGAACGCGGAGCCGCCGCAGCGGGGGCACGCCATCCCGGGCGGCGCGAACGCTTCGATCGGCTCGGTCCACCACAGATCGGACGCGTTCCCTTCGTCGAACGAGCGCCCGCGCATCGCCTTCGCGAGGTTGCGCGCGAGCTGCGGGTCGAGCAGCGACTCGTTGCACGCGGTGCAGACCACCGCGGGGATCGGCGTCCCCCACACGCGCTGGCGCGAGATGCACCACTCGGGATGGTTTCCGATCATCTGCGACATGCGGTTCTCACCCCACGCCGGCAGCCACTTCACATCGTGAACCGCGTGCTCGGCGCGCTCGCGCAAGCGGTGGCGGTCCATCCCGATGAACCACTGCGCGGTCGCGCGGAAGATCACCGGGTTCTTGCAGCGCCAGCAGTGGGGATAGCTGTGATCGTACGACTCGACCGCGATCAACGCGCCCGACGCGCGCAGGTCTTCGACGATGCGCGGGTTCGCGTCGAAGATCTGCAGCCCGGCGTATCCGCCCGCTTCCGCTGTGAACCGGCCCGCGGCGTCGACCGGGTTGATCACCGGCAAGCCGTAGCGCGCGCCGGTCTCGAAGTCGTCCGCGCCGTGTCCGGGTGCGGTGTGCACCGCGCCGGTCCCGGTCTCGAGCTCGACGTAATCCGCGTTGACGATCAGCGAGTCGCGGTCGAGGAACGGATGCCGTACCGCGAGCCGGTCGAGCGCCGAACCGGGCGCCTCGCCGCGCAACGTCCCGGCGCCTTTCCCGATCCGTTCGAGAACCGGCTGCGCGAGCGACTCGACGAGGATCACGTCTTCATCGCCGGCGCGATAGACGCCGTACGTCGCGTCGGGCTTCAGCGCGACGGCGACGTTGGCCGGGAGCGTCCACGGCGTCGTCGTCCAGATCGCGACCGAGAGCGGCGTTCCGTCGTCTTCCAGCCCGAACTTCTCGAGGATCGCGCGGCGCTGCGCATCGGTCGCGGGGAAGCGCACGTAGATCGAGGGCGAGGTGTGGTCCTTGTACTCGATCTCCGCTTCGGCGAGCGCCGTTTCGTCATGGGTGCACCACAGCGTCGAGCGCAGACCCTTGTAGAGATACTCCTGCTCGGCGAGATCCGCGAGCGTCTCGACGATGGTCGCCTCGAACGACGGCGCGATCGTCATGTACGGCTCGTCGAAGCGCCCGAACTCACCGGTGCGCAGCATCTGCTCGCGCTGGCGGCCGAGCCAGTACAACGCGCGTTCCCGGCACGCGCGCCGCAGCTCGAGCGGGTCGGCTCGGCGGAAGTCGAGTTTCAGGTGCTTGAGCGTCTCACGCTCGATCGGGAGTCCGTGCATGTCCCAGCCGGGGACGAAGTCCGCGTACTCGCCTGCGAGCAGATGGATCTTGACGAGCGCGTCCTTGAGCACGCGGTTGAGGAACGTCCCCATGTGGAGGTCGTTGTTGGCGTACGGCGGCCCGTCGTGCAGGACGAACGGCTTTCCGCCCTCGGCCCGGTTCCGCTCGAGCCGCCGCAGGTACGTCTTGTGCTCGGCCCACCACCGGACGCGCTCCGGCTCGCGCTTTGGCAGCTCGCCCCGCATGGGGAAGGCGGTCTTCGGCAGGTTCAGGGTCGAGCGGTAATCGCGCGCGGTCGTCTCGGACATCGAACAGTCGTGCTTCGCCCGCCGGGGTACCGCAGTCCCGCCCGCCTCCCCTTGCGAGGCCGCGGTCTCGCGTGATGGGCGATCGGACGCGATCCGCCGGCCTTTCTCGGCGACGCGCTCCGCGGAGAGCGTCGGAGTGGGACGAGTCGCCATCTTGATCGACGGAAGCAACCTCATCGGCGCGCTGTACCGCGCCGAGCTCGGCTATCCGGCGCTCGATCCATGGATCGCGATGCTGAGATGCAGCGATCAGCTCTCGTACGCGCGATTCTACGGCGCGCCGCCACCGAGAGACCCGTGGCAGAAACGATGGCACTCGTTCGTCGCGGCCAACCGGCATGTCGTCGGGCTAGACTTCTTCGAGGGATATCGCCACGCGACGACCGGGGAGGAAAAGGCGATCGACGCTGCCCTCGTCACCGACCTCATGTACGGCATCATCGCAAATCATTTCGACCGTGTCGTCGTGATGGGCGGAGACGGCGACTACGCATACGCGCTCAAACTAGCGTCGGGGCTGACGGATGTCTCGGTGCACGTCCTCGGTCCAATCCCGAAAGGACTCACGTACGCTCGTCTTCGTGTCACACGCGTCATTCCCGAGGAGCTCGTCGAGCGCGGCATCTGCGACTCGCGCACGGGGCGGGCGGTCCCAGTCGCGCATCGTGCACCGCGCGAAGCAAAACCTGCGGTGATCCTTCGGGGATCGAGCGCCGTTCCGAATCGCCACGCGCGGCGGTCTTGACGGCACTGTGACGAAAACGGTATGATGCCCGAGCTAGCTAGCCCGTCTCGGTTCCACCGAGCGGAACATCCCCGCCGGTACTTGTGCCGGCGGGCTTTTCATTTCAGGGCGGCGGGTGAGGCGCTCGTGCGACCAGCCTTGGCGTAAGAGGAACGCGCCGAGGATCACGTACCAGCCGTAGGTGAGGTCGTGGGTCGCGGCGACGACGAAGACGCCGGCGGCGACGAAGAGCAGCGCGAAGAAGACGCCGACGCGGGAGGCCGCGTTCGTCGCGCCGGTATGATCGCCGGTTCGGCGCCAGATCAAGGCGCGCAGCACGCGGCCGCCGTCCATCGGGTAGGCCGGGATCAGGTTGAAGACCGCGAGGACCGCGTTCGCGAGCATCACGTACGAGCCGAGCAGGCCGAGGGCGCCGCGCAGCGCGCCGTCGGGCGTGAAGCGTTCGAGCGCGAAGAGCAGCGCGAACGCTAGCACCGCGAGGACCGCGCTCATCGCGGGGCCGGCGAGCGCGATCAGCGCGTCGGCCTTCGGTGAGGAAGGTTCGCGCTCGAGTGTCGCCACGCCGCCGAACAGGAAGAGTGTGATCGCGTTCGTGCGCACGCCGAAGCGGCGGGCGACCAGCGCGTGCGCGAGCTCGTGCGCGACGACGCTCGCGAACAGTGCCAGCGCGCAGACCGCGCCGAACGCGAACGCCTCGGCGGGCGCCAGCATGCCGAGCCCGCGCGCCAGCGCGAACGTCATGAACGCGTAGACGGCGAGCCATGAAACGTGCACGCCCACGCGGATGTCGAAAAGACGGCCCAGAGTGAAGGTCTGCCGCGCCACCGTGGGCCGACGCTTCGCGCGTTATCGCTCGGTGCCTGCCGCCTTGTGTGCCGTTCGCGTCACGAGCTCGTCGAGCACCTCGAAGTTGCGCGCCGCCAGCCGTTCGATCTCCGGTTGCACGCTCCGCAAGTGATCGGCGAGCGCCGCGCGCCGCTCCCACGCGTCGTCGATCCGCGCCGCGATCTCGCTCGGCGGCGGCGCCGGCTCGCCGGGGACGAACAGCGGCCGCGCCGGATAGCGCAGATCCTCGAGCAGCGCCGTCACCTTCGGATCGTACGGGAGCGCCAGGAACGGGACGCCCAGCCGTGCCGCGATGATCAGCGCGTGCAGCCGCATCCCGATCACCAGCGACGCGCGGCCGATCACCTGCGCGGCCTGGTTCAGCGGGTAGTCGGGCAGCAGCACCGGGGTCGAAGCGCACCGGCGGATGATCGTCGTCGACACCTCGGCGTCCGGCGGCCCGCCGAGCGGGAGGAACGCCGCCCGCGCGCCGTGCTGCGCCGCGAGCCGGTCGACCGCGCTCGCCAGCGCGTGCGCGGTCGCGTCGGCGCCCTGCCACTTGCGCACCGAGACGACGACCAGCGGCGCATCGTCGCCCGCCAGCCCTTCGGCGGCGAGGTCGAGCGGCTCGCCGCCCGGCTCGAACAGGAAGACCGGGTCCGCCGTCCGCTCCACCGGCACCCCGGGGAGCAGCGAGGTCAGCAGCGACCGCGACCGCTCGTCGCGGACCGTCGCCGCGGTCAGACCCTTGCAGAACTTCCGCACCACGGCGCGGCCCCAGAAATCCAGCGGCCCGACCGACTGCGCGAAGACCATCGTCGGCTTCCCGGCCGCGAGCCCGCTGCGGATCACGCCGCTGTAATAGAGCAGGCTCCGCAGGCTGGTCACGTTCTGCAGCAGCCCGCCGCCGCCGGAGAGCACGACGTCGGCCCGGTCGATCGCCGCCCGTACGCGCCCGAGGTCCATGCGCGGCGTGGCGTCGACACCGTAGGTCCGCGCCGTCGCGGCGGGGTCGCCGCTCAGCACGTCGATCTCGCAGCCCGGCCAGCGCGCGCGGAGCTGCTCGACGATGACCTGCAAGAGCGCCTCGTCACCCAGGTTCCCGAAGCCGTAGTATCCACTGAGCAGAAAACGCGGGCTCACCCGGTTTGCTCGCGCGTCCGGCCTCCGTTTTCCCGCCGCTCGAACAGCCCGACCAAGGTCCGGTACGCCCAGACGGCGATCGCGCCGATGATGATCCCCAGCACCACGCCGTTCGCCAGCCGCAGCAGCGAGACGGCGAGCGCGGTGTGCAGGTGCGAGAACGTGTCGACGACGTCGCCGAGCCCGACCCCGATCGCGAGCGCGAACAGCCAGCCCCAGCGCGCGCGGTGCGCGGGCAGCAGCGCCGGGATCAGCATCAGCGCCGGAAAGCCGACGACGAACTCCTTGAAGCGCGGGCGCACCTGCAACAGCGTCGTCAGGTGCGAGCGCAGCGAGAGCTCGAGCGCGGAGGGCGCGATGTCACTCTGGTTCCCGCTGCGTGCCAGCACCAGATAGCCGGCGGCGATCAGCACGATCCCGACGATCAGCGGCAGCACGGCGACCGGCCGTTCGCCGAGCTCGCGCACGGTGAGCCGCGAGCCCCAGCGCCGGGTGAAGAGGTAGAGCAGCAGGCACAGCACCGGCGGCGCGGCGAGGACCAGCTTCACGCCGCTGAAGCGGTCGATCTCGGTCATCGTCAGCGGCGTCGAGAGCAACCCCACGACGACCAGCGCACCGCCGAGCGTCACCAGCGTCGCGATCGCAAGCACGCGGATCCCGTCGAGGATCGCCCCGCCGGTCGAGGACGCGCGCTCCGCGCGAAACGCCGGCGCGATCGCCGCGAATCCCGCGACCGGAAACGAGATCGCGCCGATCAGCGCGAGCAGCTTGCGGACCGCCATGTCGTGGTGCACCGCGAACCCTGCGAGCACTAACACGACGTCGACGGCGACGAACGCGATCGCCCAGCGCATCCCGCCGACGCCGAACTCCGCCAGCAGCAGCAGCACGATCGCGGGGACGGCGAGCGACGCGAGCGCGATCTCCCACCAGCGCGCGAGGAACGTGTCGAACGGCGAGGCGGCGCCCACGCGCAGCCCGGCAGAGCGCACGCCCTGCGCGATCTGCTTGACGATCGCGACGTTCGTCGCTTGGATCGACATGCCGTTCCACTGGTGCGCGTACGGGCGCAGGTAGACGACGCGCACGTTCCGCTCGCGCACGCCGAGATCGTAGCGCTGGACGATCTCCTCGGGCCGCAGCTTGTCCTGTTCGACTTTCGAGATCGCCTGCACGCGCACGGTGCGGTCGGGCAGGTCTTTCGCGAGCGACTCGTTCCCGGCTTGATTTTGCCGCACGTCGTAGGTCTCGATCGTCCCGAAGTCGACCTTGTCGGCGCGCATCACGCGCGCGGTCGCGTCGATGTTGTCGGGATATCCCAGCACCTGGTTGCGCAGTCCGAAGAAGACGATCGTGTGCGCGTCGTGACCGCGCACCGCCTCGGAGATCAGCGCATCGATCTGCGGCGCCTTGAAGCGCTCGTCGTTCTGCAGCCGCGGGACGAGCCCCAGCGCGAGCTCGCGCGCCAGCGCGATGCGGTCCTGCGGCAGCCCGAGCCCGACCGAGCCGAAGTAATCGGCCTGCGTGCGGATCGCGAACACCGCGGGCAGCCCGCGGCTCACCACGCGGACCGCGCGCGGTGAGAACTTCAGCGCCAGCGCGCGCGCGTAGCGGTCGGCGGTCGCGCGGTCGTACGCGACCAGATAGACTTCGTCGGGGCGGATCCCGCCCGCGGCGAGCCGGCGGAAGACCGGATCGCGGAAGCCGGTCAGCTTCTCTTGGTTCAGCAACGTGGACCCGGCGTAGAACGCCGCGTTCGGATTCCCCGAGACTTGTCCGCCAAGCTCTTCCTGCACGGCGAGTGAGGTCAGGCCCGCGCGGCGCAGCGCGATCAGGAACGCTCGCTGGTCGTAGGCGTACGAGCGCGAGAGCGACTGGAAGTCCTGATCGTCCATCACGATCTCGACGCGGTTCGCGCGGTGCTCGTGCCGCTCGCGGCGTACGGCAACGTACAAGCACGCGAGCACGCCGACGGCCAGGAGGGCCAACAGAATCCGGCGATAGAGCCCGTCCTGACCGAGTCGAAGGATCACGGCACGCGCGCTTCACCGCACAAAACAACAAGACCCGCGTGGAGCGGGCCTTGTTGCCGTCGCGTAGCAGGTTGCCCTACTACCGGGTGTGGGCGACGATTGCGGCGCACCGTGAGTGCGAGCCCTCACCCCTGACGATACGGATGAATTGGAAACTCTGTTGTCGATTCCTCGTGCGGTCGTCTACCCGGGGGTTAAGACTCCGTAACGCTTGCCTGCTTACGGCGCGTCACGTCCGCCACGCCGGTGGCCGTTTGGAGACGAATGCGTCCATCCCTTCCTGCGCGTCTTCGGCGAGCGCGTTCATCGACATCACTTCTTTCGCGTACGCGTACGCTTTCGGCTGGTCGAGATCGATCTGCGCGTAGAACGCCGCCTTGCCGAGCCCCACGACGAAACCGGCCGCCGACGCGATACGCCGCGCGAGCTTCAGCGTCTCGTCGTGTAGCTCATTTGAATCAACGACGCGGTTGACCAAACCCCACTCGGCGGCGGTGCGCGCGTCGATCATCTCGCCGGTGAGCAGCATCTCCATCGCGCGCTTGCGCCCGATCGCGCGCGTGAGCGCGACCATCGGCGTCGTGCAGAACAGACCGATCTTCACGCCCGGCGTCGCGAACTTCGCTTCGCTCGACGCGACGGCGAGATCGCACGTCGCGACGAGCTGACATCCCGCCGCCGTCGCGATCCCGGCGATCTCGGCGATCACCGGCTGCGGGATCGACTGCAGCGCCTCCATCAGCCGCACGCACGTATCGAAGACGAGCCGGTACTCCGCGACGCTCCGCTCGAGCATCTCGCGGAGATCGTGCCCCGCGCTGAACGCCGGCCCGAGCCCGCGCAGGATGACGACCTTCGCCGAGCGGTCCGCGCCGATCGCCTCGAACGCGGCGATCAGCTCGCGCATGACGTCGAGCGAGAGCGCGTTGCGCTTCTCGGGCCGGTTCAGCGTGACGGTCGCGATCCCGTCTTCGGCGGTCTCGACGAGGATGTACCGGTACGGCGTGGTGGCGAGCATGGACGTGTCTTTCGAGACGGCCCGCGGGGGCTACTTTCCGCGCGGCCAGGGGACGCCGAGCGTGAGCGCGGCGTCTAGGGCGGTCGGGCCGCCGGGGGCCGGGCGGCGCTGCTGGATCAGCAGGCGCGCGTGCGGGGTGATCTGCGTCTCGGCGTACCAGAGCAGCGCGCGAACCGCCGACGGCGCGGCCGACGCGTCCTCGCGGATCCCGACGAAGGCGTGGTTCCCGAGCCGCCAGCGCAGGCGCGCGTAACCGCCGAACGAGCCGATGCTCCCGCCCGCGCCGTCGGCGTTGCCGTCGTGGCCCCACCACTGCTCCGCGAGCAGCTCCAGCCGGCCGCGGCGCGCTTCGAGCGAAGTGCCGAAGCGGTCGTACGGATCGTCGAACGGGCGCCCGCCGCCCGCGCTGATGCGGCGCACGCCGCTCAGCACGTCGACGCCGACCCGCACGTCGTCGTTCACCGGCACCCGCGCGAACACGCCGAGCTCGGGCGCGCTGAACGACTCCGTGCGCCCGGTGACGACCGGCTTGCCGCCGTACGCCGAACCGGTCGCGTTTCCGAACGACATGGTCGCCGCGACGCGCGCGTTGCCGACGTTCTGCTCCGCCTCGAACGCCCAGCGCGGCGTCGCGAGCGTCAGATCGTTCAGACCGACGAGCGTCCCTTCGTAGCCGTACGTCGTCAGCGTGTCGTTGCGCTGCGCCGGCGAGTGCACCAGCGGCAGCTCCATCAACCCGGCGCGGTACAGAATCCCCGAACGGTCGTCGCGATACGCGAGATAGCCGAGGAACAGCGAGGACGTGCTCCCTTCGCTGCCGAGCGTCTCGTGCACGAACGCTTCGACACGGCCGACCTCCACCGCCGCGAGCGCCGCGCCGGCGGGGACGGTCTTGCGCGTCGTCCCGTCGCTCGGCGTCGGCGTGTAGCCGATCTGCTCGCGCAGCGCGACGATCGTCGTGCCGTGCTTCGGCACGCCGGGGAGACGGTAGCCGCGGTTGCGGAACTCGTTGCCGAACTGGTTCAGCTCCGGCAGCACCGAGTGGCACGCGCTGCACTGCAAGTTGTAGCGCTGCGCGAAGATCGGGATCGCGCTAGCCGGCCGTGCCGCGCATACGACGGCGCCGAGCGCCGACGACGCGGCGACCAGCACGGCCGCGATCCGTCTACCGAACAACGATCGCTCCGCGCATCGGTGAGCCGTAGTGGAAGAAGCAGCCGTACAGATACGTCCCCGCTTTGTCGGCGAGGAGCGGCTGCGAGGCGCCGTTCGGGCTCAGCGTGCCGGAGCTCCAGCCCCCGGAGAGCGTTCCGCCGGACTGGGTCAGCGCCGCGCCGGTGAACGGTGAGGACGGCGGGAACGACGTATCGCTCAGCGAGGTCGCGGTGTGCGCGAACGAATCCACGTTGAGAAAGCGGACCGTCGTGCCGAGCGCGACGTTCGTGACGAGGGGCGAGTAGCCGCCGGCGGACCCGTACGCCGTCGCGGCGACCGGCGAGGACGTCAGCGACACGTCGATCGTGGTGGTCGCCGCGGCGGCGCTCACGGCGCCGGCGCCCGGCGCACCGGGAGTGCAGCCGGCCAGCGCCGCGAGAAGGATGAGCGAAACGACTCGCACGAGCGGATCGTCGTCGCGGCGCCTGAAAATGCGATGAAGGCGTCACGGCGCGGCGTTCAGAGAGTTCTCACACCGCCTTGAACCGGGGCAGCCGCGCGACGAACCGGTTGCGCTCTTCGAGCACGACGTCGCCGCCGTGCGCGCGCGCGATCGCGCGGCAGATCGCCAGCCCGAGCCCGGTCCCGGGCTCGTCGTCGTCGCCGCGCACGAACCGCTCGAAGATCCGCTCGCGCATCGCGGCCGGGACGCCGGGGCCGTCGTCCTCGACGCTGAGCGCGACGCGCTCGCCCTCGCACGCGACACGCACCCGTACGCCGGCGCGCGCGTGGCGGTTCGCGTTCTCAATGAGATTCTCGGCGAGCCGCCGCAGGCGCCGCTCGTCGCCCTCGACCCAGCAGCCTTCATCGGCCTCGACGTCGTGCGCGAGACCGTCCGCCGCGGCCGCATCGGCCGCCGCGCGCGCGACCGCGCCGAGATCGACCGGCTCGGAGAGCTTCGGCGCGACGCGCTCTTCGCGCACGAGGGCGAGCAGATCGCTGATCGTCCCCGACGCGTCGACCGCGAGCGCCGCGATCTTCGCGAACGCCGCGTCGCGCGCGCCGTCGCTCGCATCGGCGCGCGCGGTCTGCGCGACCGAGGCGATCCGCGCCAGCGGCGTGCGCAGCTCGTGCGCGGCCTCGGCGGCGAAGCGCGCCTCGCGCTCGCGCGCGTCGATCAGCGGCCGCACCGAGAGCGCCGCCATCGCCCACGCCGCCGCGCCCGACGCGATCAGCAGCGGCAGGTCGATCAGCGCGAGCCCGAGGACGATGCGCCGGCGCGCGGCGTCGTACGCGGCGCGGCCGACGTCGGTGCCGAGGACCGGCTGCAGCAGGTCGTGCTCGCGCCCGGCGAGCCAGAAGAACGCGACCGCATCCAGCACGACGAGCAGGACGATGAGGATCGCGAGGTACGACGCGCACAGGCGCGCGACTACGCGTGCAATGAGTACCCGACTCCCCACACGGTCGCGATGCGGTCGCGCGCGCCGACCGCAGCGAGCTTCTTGCGCACCGCGCTGACGTAGACGTCGACGACGTTGCTCGAGCCGTCGAAGTCCTCGCCCCACACGCGCTCGAGGATCTGTGCGCGCGTCACCGCGATCCCGGCATTCGCCGCGAGGTACTCGAGCAGCCGGAACTCGGTCGCGCCGAGCGGCACCTCGCGCCCCGCGACGCGCACCGCGCGCGCGCCGCGGTCGACGACCAGATCGCCGACCTCGAGCGTCGCGTGGATCGGGAGCGCGGTGCGGCGCAGCAGCGCGCGCACGCGCGCGGCGAGCTCGTCCTCGACGAACGGTTTCACCAGGTAGTCGTCGGCGCCCGCGTCGAGACCGCGCACGCGGTCCTCGACCGCGTCGCGCGCGGTCAGGAAGAGCACCGGCGTCGCGACGCCCTCGGCGCGCGCGTCGCGGCAGATCGCGAACCCGTCGCGCCCGGGCAGGACGACGTCGACGACCGCCGCGTCGTACGTGCCGCGCAGGAGCATGTCGTAGCCGGTCTCGCCGTCGGACGCGACGTCGACCGCGTACTTGCGGCGTTCGAGCATCGAGCGGACGGCGTCGGCGATCTCCCGCTGATCTTCGACGACGAGGATGCGCATGATCCGCCGTTTCGCCTCCGGCGCGCGCCGCTCCGTTGTCTGAAGAATCCGTGAAGACGCGCGCACCGCCGTTTCACCGGCCTCTCAACCGCGCTGCGTACGGTCGTGGCAGATCGCTCTCCGGAGGTTTTCCATGTCCGCGTTTCGTTCTTCGTACGGAATCGGTGCGGCCGCTCTCGCTCTCGCCGCGACGCTCGCGGCCTGCGGCGGGGGCGGCAGCACCGGCGGTGCGCCGCCCGTGCTCAACCCGATCCCCGTCCCCACCTCGACGCCCGTCTCGACCCAGCAGCTGGTCACGATGGCACTCCCGACGACCTCGATGGGCGCGAGGACCGACGCCGTCTACGGCGTCATCGGCGGCTACACGCAGCAGCAGTTCTCGCAGACGCTCGCGTTCGCGCCGGGCAGCCAGATCATGATCACGAACGGCCAGGCCGGCACGCCGCACACGTTCGGCGTCGTCTCGACGACAAGCTTCGACTCGGGCGCCGCGCTCAACACCTCGCCGACCGGCGGGAACACCATCCAGGCCGGCTTCAACACCGGCTCGGTGAACGGCGACACCAGCGTCGGGCCGTTCACGCTCGCCGCCGGGCTGTACTACATCGGCTGCGCGTTCCACTATCAGTCGAACCAGATGCGCACCGTGCTCAACGTCGCGGCGAACGCGACGCCGGGCCCGCAGGCGACGCTGCCGCCGGGTGATCCGACGCCGCCGCCGGGCGGAGGGTTCGGCTACTGATGCGAGCGCTCGCGTTCGGGCTCGCGCTCGTCGCGGCGTGCGGGGTGCAGGCATTCGCCGGAGTTCCGGCCGATGCTCGCGCCTCGCGCGACGCGCGCGACGTTCCGCTGATCGACCAGAACGGCGCGCGCTTCACGCTGCGCGACCTGCACCGGCCGACGGCCGTGATCTTCGTCGCGTCGCGCTGCGGCGACGCCTGCCCGATCGCGGAGGCGCTCTTCGCGCGCCTCTCGGCCGAGCTCAAGCGCGAGCGCGTCGACGCGCGGCTGCTCACCGTCACGCTCGATCCGGATTTCGACCGGCCGATCGTGATGGCGCGGAAGGCGCGCACGTTCCAAGCCGACGCGTCGAACTGGCGCTGGGCGAGCGGCGACCCCGACGACGTGCGGCGGCTGCTCGGCGCGTTCAACGTCAGCGTCCTCGACGGGAAGTACCACGGCACGTTCGCGTACGTCCTCGACGCGCGCGCGCGCCCCACGCGGCTGGTGATCCTCTCGACGAGCGCCGACCGCGAGCTGCTCGGCTTCTTGCGCTAGAGGCGGTCGCGGAGATCGATCGCGAGCGCGCGCAACGCCGGATCCTCGGCGTCGCGCGCGCAGCGGTCGAACGCGATGCGCGCGTCGGCTTTGTGCCCGCCGCGCAGCAACACGGTACCGAGCGCGAAGCGCGCGCGCGCGTACGCCGGCGAGAGCGCGAGCGCGCGGTCGAGCTCCGCGCGCGCGACGTCGTCGCGCCCGGCCTTGAGCTCGACCAGCGCGAGATCGTAGTGGGCGACCGCGTACGAGGGATCGGCGTCGCTCAATTTACGGAAGTCGTCGCGCGCGGTCGCGAGGTCGCCCGCTTTGAGCGCCGCGAGGCCGCGCCCGTAGAGCGCGAGCGCCGAGTCGGGCGCGAACGCGACGAAACGGTCGGCGACGGATCGCGCCGCGGCGAGGTTCCCGCGCCGGAGATGGAGCGAGACGAGGTTCGCGGCGGCGGCCGCGAAACCGGGATCACGGTGGAGCGCCTCTTCGAGCAGCGCCGCGGCGGCGTCGTCACGGCCGAGGTGGATCTCCGCGAGCGCGAGGTCGTAGCGCGCGGTCGAGCCGCGCGGTTCGGCGGGATCGAGCGCGACCACGCGCCGGAACTCGAGCGCGGCGCCGTTCCAGTCGGCGCGCTCCTCGTCCCGCATGCCGCGGCCGAAGCGCTCGTGGATCTCGCGCTCGCGCGCGGCGCCGGCGAGCGCGCGCGCGTCGGTGCTGCGCGGCGCCGCCGTCGCCGGCGAATACGGCTGCGCCGATGCTCCGGCGCCCACGGCGGCGAACGCCAGCACCGATGCCGCCGCGAATGCCACCCGTGCCGTCATGTCAGTCGCGCGGCAACCCTGCCGCGGCGGCGCGCTTGGCGGTCGCGGCGTGTTCCGGCGCGCAATCCCACCCGGTGCGGCCGGCCTCGGTGATCGGCCCCAGCAGCGAGGGGATCGCGCTCGGGATGAGACCGCCGGAGGGGTCGTCGAGGAGCAGCTCGGCGCCGACGGCGGCGCCGGCGCAGGCGCAGAGCGCCAGCACCAACGCGATCGCCCCGCGCCGGATCTTCCTCATAGGGTGCATCGTACCGCAGGCACGTGAAGGGTTCCTGAAAGCCGCGCTCGGTTTGGCAGTCGCGGCCTGCCTGATCGCCGCCGCCGCGGTGCCGGCCCGCGCCGACGAGCTCCTGGTCGGCGCGCTCCGCGATCAGGACGGAAGCGCCGTCGCCGGCGCCTCGGTGACGGGCCTCGACGCGAACGGCGCGGTGCTCGCGCGGGACCGCAGCGCGGCGGACGGGACGTTCGCGCTCACCGCACCGTCACGCCCGGCCGCCGTGCTCATCGTCGCGCCGGACGCCGATCCGGTGCGGATCGCGGTCCCGGCCGGCGGCGCGCCGCTCGGCGCGATCGTCCGCCGCCACCGCGCCGCCGCCTTGATCCCGAGCGCGGCCGACATCGCCGCGCTGCCGGCGGGCTTGCCGAACCAGCTCGCCTCGGTCGTGCCGTACCGCGTCACGTTTCCGTCGCTGATCAGCGATCGCTGGCTCTCGCAAGGGCACGGTGTCACGACGGTCGAGGGGCTGCCGTTCTACCGGCGCGGCGACGGGGGCGACACGACCTCGCTGCTCCCCGCGCACGCGACGGGCTCGCTCGACGTGCGCGATCCGCTGCAAGCGCCGTGGTACGGCGACCGCGGCGGCGGCGGCGTGATCGACCTGCGGCTGTTCGACCGCACCGACGAGGCGCGCGTGACGACGACCGACGGGGCGCTGACGCTCGGGCGCGGCACCGGGCTGTTCGCCGCGGCGTCGTCCGACGGGACCGGCGTACGCCGGCTGATCGCCGCGCAAGGATCGCAGGCGCTCGGGCCGGTGAACGCACACCTCGTCGCGGTGGCGGGGGACCGGCCGGGCGCGCACTACGCGGGCGCGGGGCTCGACCTGCGCGCGGGGACGCGCACGCTCGACCTCGGCGCGCGGCTCGCGCTGACCAATGACGACGCGAGCACCGCGGCGCTGCGCGACGACGGGACGGTGACCGACTTCGCGTTCGACGCCTCGGGCCGCGGTCCGAACGCGGTCGCCGCGCGGCTGCGCGCGCGCTACGAGCACGGCGTGCTCGGCGATCTCGACGCGGAGCACCGCGACGCCGCGCTCGTCCTCGGCACATCCCGCGGCAACGTGCTGCGCGCGAGCGGCGCCGTCGCGCTCGCGTACGGCGACGCGTCCTCGTACGACGTCGGAACCGCGCAGCACGCGTTCGCGGTGCTGCCCTCGCTCGCGCTCGACGCGCCGCTCGGCCCGCAGTGGTCGTTCCATGCGGGCGCCGGCGCGTCGTCGCTCGGGACGCCGGGATACGGGATCGCGCGCGGCTCGCTCGCCGAGGCGGCGCTCGCGTTCGCGGACCACCGGCGCTTCCGCGCCGACGTGCTCGCGTACACCGAAGGCGACGCGGCGCCGGTCGCGGTGAACCGCGGCTTCGCGGCCGCGCTCGGCTGGGAGCTCGCGCCGCGCGTCTCGCTGCGCGCATGGTCGGTGCGCGACGCCGACGCGCTCTTCAGCGTCGCGTCGTATCCCGGCGGGCCCGCGCTCCCGCTCGATGCGCGCGAGCGCTTCGACCGCGACGTGGTGTGGCTGACGTGGGACGCGCCGGCACGCTTCGACGTGCTGATCCGCGCCGGCATGCTGGAAGGGAACGCGCGGCTGCCGCTCGGCCCGCGCTACGCGCTGACGATCGGTTCGTTCGTGCGCACGGACGCGAAGCGCATGCTCACGATCGGGCTGGTCGCGCGTTGAGGAGGACGGTGGAATGCTCGATCTGACGCCCGAGCTCGCGTCGCGCTTCGCGCGGATCGCACTCGCGCACGTGACGCGCGAGTACCCGAACAAGCTCGACCACGTCCTCAACGGCCCGGACGACGCGCTTACGCCGCGCCGCCTGCACCCGATCTTCTACGGCAGCTTCGACTGGCATTCGTGCGTGCACGGCTACTGGCTGCTCGCGCGGGTGCTGCGCCGCGACCCCGCGCTGCGCGAACGGCTCGCGGTGCGCGCGCTGTTCGACGGCCAGCTCACCGCGGCGAACGTCGCTGGCGAGCTCGCGTATCTCGAGCGTCCGGGGACGGGGACCTTCGAGCGCCCCTACGGCTGGGCGTGGCTGCTGATGCTCGCCGCGGAGCTGGCGCGTCACGACACCGAGCGCGGTCGCCGCTGGTACGCGGCATTGCGCCCGCTCGCGGAGGCGTTTTCGGCGCGCTTCGTCGAGCATCTGCCGAAGGCGACGTATCCGATCCGGGCGGGGACGCATGCGAACAGCGCGTTCGCGCTCGCGCTCGCCGCGGAGTACGCGGTGACGTGCGGCGACGATCGTCTGCTCACGGCGGTACGCCGCCGCGCGCGCGACTGGTTCACCGAGGATGTCGACTGCCAAGCGTGGGAGCCGAGCGGCGAAGACTTCCTCTCGCCGGCGCTGATGGAAGCGGAGTGCATGCGCCGCGTCTTGCCGCCCGGGGTCTTCCCGACGTGGCTGAACCGCTTCTTGCCGCGCCTCGCCCGCGGTGAACCGTCGACGCTCTTCCGCCCCGCGACGGTGAGCGACCGCGGCGACGGCCGCATCGCGCACCTCGACGGCCTGAACTTCAGCCGCGCGTGGTGCTTCCGCCTGATCGCCCGCGACCTGCCCGAAAACGACCCGCGACGCGCGCAGCTGCTCGACACCGCGCACTTGCATCTCGAAGCATCGCTCGCGCACCTCGCCGACGACTACATGGGCGAACACTGGCTCGCGACGTTCGCCCTGCTCGCCCTCGACGTGGAAGGCTCGTAGCAGGCTGGCCTACTTCCCAGCACGAACGAGCCGAGCCTGGGGGCGGACACATGAACGGGTCCTGGGGCCGGTCTCTTCTCAGCGTGCTAGCGGTGGCCAGTGCGGCAACTGAGTACGCGACCGCTGCGGCACCGAGTGCATCGCCGCGTCCGGTGACCGTCACCTACTCCGTGAACCAGCTCGCGGGTCCGACCGTGAACGGCGAGATCCGAGACGGCCGCATCTACGTCGTGTTCGCTCACCGCGGCCGCATTGAGCCCGCGTATCGGTCGATCTTTCCGGCGATGCACGATACGAAGGTGGACGTCTTCTCCGACCGGATCACGGTGCGCGGCTCGAGTCAAGGCGAGCCCCTCGAATGCGTCTTCGTCTTGCGCGTACCGCGGTACGCGCGCTGCGGACACGACCCGCCGTTCGCCGCCGCGCCCGTCGTCCAGCACGGCGACGTGCTACTCCCGATCCGCGCGTTCTTCGTTCCGTTCGGTGCAACGGTCGATTGGGATCAGCCCGCACGTCACGGGATCGTCAGCGTCAACCACCTTTCGATCGTCGTGACGTCTGCGCCGTCGTCGGTACCAACCGCTATGCCAACCTCGGCGCCCACGCGGACAGCAAAAACCCCGGCACCAAAGTCGACTGCGACAACGAAGCCGACACCGAGACGAACGCCGTCGTCAAAGCGGACATCGACACCGAACAAGGGTGGGGTTCCGTGCTCGTGCACGACGGCTTCGCCGCAACCGGGGAGCGTAGGCACGACGCCGTCGTCGCCGCCGAATCCGTTCCTGATCGGCGGTGAAGGCTCCATCATCACCGCGCCCGCACCGGCGCCGCACAAGCCGAAGGACTATCGTGCCGTCATGATCGACCTGATCGCGTTCACCGCCTTGCTCGCGCTGGTGTTCCTCGCGACGACGTTGGGCCTAGGGCCGGCGCCGCGCTCAGCGCCGGCGGGCCGAGTGGTTTCATCGGCCCAGGCCCTGTACTGGGTTCGCCGGCTGTCGCTCGCGATCGTCGCGGCGGTCGTGCTCGTCCAGTTCCTCGTGCTGGGAACCAACTCCGACCCGAACGCGTGGACGGCGGGGATGGCCGAGCTCGGCCCGGCGTCGCTGCAATGGTACTGCTCGATCGTCGTCCTGTTCCTCGTCGCCGCGGTCGTGGCGACCGGCATCTACATGTCGATGCACCAGTTCGCGATTTGGGCCGAAGAGAAGAGAGGCTTTCTGGAGAGCGCGAAGGGCGTCGGAACTCCCGAGGAAGCTCGGAACCTGCTCGAGATATCCGCCGGCGGCATCAGCATCGCGACGCCCTTCTTCGGGATCGTGGTCCTCGTGATCTCGCTGGCGTTTTTCTACTTCTTCGTGATGTTGCTGAAAGGCACTCCGCTCCCGACCGCCTCTCCCGCGATCTCCGTCCCTGCTCAGACCGCGGCGCCGTCCATTCGCGGCAAGACGACGCACTGACGCGTGCGAGGTTCGGCCGGCCGGGCGCGGTAGTGTAGCGCATGGCGGAAGCGTATATCGTTGCGGCGGTGCGGACTGCGGCGGGGCGGAAAGGCGGGCGGCTCGCGGGGTGGCATCCGGCGGATCTCGCCGCGACGGTGATCGATGCGGCGGTCGAGCGCGCCGGTGCGGATCCTGCGACGATCGACGATGTGGTTCTCGGGTGCGTCGTGCAGGTCGGGCAGCAGGCGATGAACGCCGCGCGGAACGCCGTGCTCGCGTCGGCGCTGCCGGAGAGCGTGCCCGGGACGACGGTCGACCGGCAATGCGGGTCGTCGCAGCAGGCGCTGCATTTCGCGGCGCAGGCGGTCATGGCGGGGACGATGGACGTCGTCATCGCGGGCGGCGTCGAGAGCATGACCAACGTGCCGATCAACCTGTCGACGCAGCTTCCCGCCGACAGCGGCTTCGGGTTCTACAAGAGCCCGCGGATGGAAGAGCGCTATCCGGGCGTGCGGTTCAGCCAGTTCACCGGCGCCGAGATGATGGCGCGAAGCTACGGGCTCACCCGTGACGAGCTCGACGCGTACAGCTACGAAAGCCATCGCCGCGCCGCGGCCGCGACACAGGCCGGCTGGTTTCGAGACGAGATCGTTCCCGTCGAGGTCGTGCGCGAGGACGGCGCGCGCGAGATGCACACGGTCGATGAAGGGATCCGCTTCGACGCGAGTCTCGCGGCGATGCAGTCGCTGAAGCTGCTGCATCCCGAAGGCCGCATCACGGCGGCGAGCTCGAGCCAGATCGCCGACGGGGCGTCGGCGTGCGTCGTCGCGAGCGAGCGTGGTCTAAAGATGCTCGGCGCCGTACCGCTCGCGCGCATCCATCACATGAGCGTCATGGGGCACGATCCGGTCGTCATGCTGGAAGCGCCGATCCCGGCGACGCTTCGCGCGCTCGAGAAGACCGGGCTGAGCGTCGACGAGATCGACCTCTTCGAGGTGAACGAAGCGTTCGCACCGGTCCCGCTCGCGTGGCTGCGCGCGACCGGCGCCGATCCGGCGAAGCTCAACGTGCACGGCGGCGCGATCGCGCTCGGGCATCCGCTCGGCGCTTCCGGGACGAAGCTGATGACCACGCTGCTCCACGCGCTCGAACGGCGCGGCGGGCGCTACGGTCTGCAGACGATGTGCGAGGGCGGGGGGCTCGCGAACGTCACGATCGTCGAGCGCCTCGCGCGCTGAAACGGGCGCTGATTCCCTTTCCCGTTCGGCGGGTAAGCAAGCCCGTACATCACCGTAACGGGAAAGGCACTCATCGAATGGTAGAACGCGACTCCACCGCAAGCGGCAACAACAACATGCCGATCCTCGTGGCCGTCATCGTCGTGGTACTCATCGCGATCGCGCTCTTCGTGTGGCAGCCGTGGAACAACCGCTCGACGACGACGCAGTCGGCCACCAACGGTCAGAGCACGACGACGACCACCGGCGGGACGACGGGCGGAACGACCGGCGGCTCGACCAGCGGCGGCGGGACCTCGACCAAGCCGTAGCTCGCTACAGCAGCTCGCGCTTCGCGTGCGCTCCGGCGCGCGCGAAGCGGTCGGGCGAGAGCGCCGTGACGTCGAGCGACGCCGCGGCGCCGTCGAGCACGATCTCGGCGACGAGCTGCCCGAGCGCGGGCGCGTGCATCACGCCGTGTCCCGACGCGCCGTTCGCCAGCACGAGATTCGGAACGCCGGGTGCGACGCCGACGATCGCGTGGCCGTCCGGCGACATCTCGTACAAGCCGCCCCAGCACGCAGCGCGGTCGATCTCGACGTTCGCCAAGCACGGCACACGGGCGTGCGCGACGCGCGAGACGCGATCGATCCACGCAGGCTCGACGCGCGTGTGGAACGGATCGGGACCGCCCTCGCTCGGTAACAGCAGCAGCACGCGGCCGTCGCGGACGCGCAGGTGGAAGCCGTCGCCCGCGAAGATCGTCATCGGCATCGCCGGCGGCAGCAGATCCGTCGGCACGGTCACCGCGACTTGCCGCCGCAGCGGCGTCACCGGCAGATCGGCGCCGGCCATGCGCCCGACGACGCCGGCCCATGCACCGGCCGCGTTCACCACGCACTCGGCCGCGATCTCGTCGCGCGCCGTTCGCAGCGCGGTGATCCGGCCATCGCGCGCGAACCGGAACCCGATCACGTCTTCGTCCCAGAGAAACCGCGCGCCGAGACGTTCCGCCGCGCGCCGATATCCCTCGAGGATCTGCAGCGGGCGAATGAACCCGTCGCTCGCGCAGTACGCGCCGCCGGCGATGCCGTCGGCGCTCAGCGAGGCACTGCACGCGGCGACTTCGCCCGCGCTGAGCTCCCTCGCGTCGTCGACGCCGTTCGCGCGCTGCACGGCGAGCGCGCGCCGCAACGCGGTCAGCTCGTCGTCGCTTCGCGCGACCCACAGATAGCCGGCCGGCACGAAACCGCAGTCGCCGCCGGTCTCCTCGGCGAAACGCCGCAGCTTCTCGCGCGCGAGCAGCGAGAGCCGCACGTCGACGGCGCTCGCGAACTGCACGCGAAAGCCGCCCGTCGCGCGCCCCGTGCTCCCCTCGCCGGGCCGCGCGGCGCGATCGAGGACGACGACGTCGCGCGCGCCCCGCGCGGCGAGATGGAACGCGACCGACGCTCCGATCACGCCGCCGCCGACGACCGCGACCGCCGCTTTGCGCCGCACGCCGGCCGCTTCGGCGGTGAGGAGGCGAGCACCGCCGGGCCGAACGCACGTCCGGGAGAGGAGCGCGTCCATGAAGCTCGTCCAACTTCCGCTTATCAACGGCGGCACGCCGCTCATGGCGCTCACCGCCGCCCAGGTCCGCGAGCTGCAGACCGCGCTGAGCGCGCTGGGCTATTCGCCGGGCGCCGCCGACGGAATCCTCGGGCCCAACACGAGCGCCGCGTGGGCGTCGTTCAAGCAGTCGACGGGGAGCGGCGACCCCGATCAGATCGGCCCCGCGTCGATCGCCGCGCTGCAGAAAGCGCTCGACGCCGCAGCGTCGGGCGGCGGCGCGAACGGCGTTCCGCCGCAGGCCGTCGCGATCGTGAAACACTACGAAGGGCTGCGGCTCGCGGCGTACGACGACGGCGTCGGCGTCTGGACGATCGGCTACGGCACGACGCGCTATCCGAACGGACAGCCGGTGCGCCCCGGCGACACGATCACGCAAGCGCAGGCCGATCAGTACTTCGTCGCCGATCTGACGCGCTTCACGGCGACGATCGCCGCGGCGATCCCCGTCTGGAGCGCGCTGAACGCGAACCAGCGCTCCGCACTGATCTCGTTCGCGTACAACCTCGGCGCCGGGTTCTACGGCGCGAGCGGGTTCGAGACCATCACGCGCACGCTCGCGCAACGACGCTTCGCCGACGTGCCGCAAGCACTGCTGCTGTACTCGAATCCCGGCGATCCGAACGTGCACGCCGGGCTGCTCGCGCGGCGTCAGGCGGAGGGCCAGCTGTGGCAAGGGCAGGGCCCGTACGCGGCCTGACCCGAAGCGTCCCGCATGCTGCGGGTCCGGCTCCTCGGGCGCCCCCGCTTGGCGCTCGACGACGTCCCGATCTCCGGCGCGGCCCGGCCCAAAGTCGTCCCGCTGCTGGCCTATCTGCTGCTGAACCGGCAGGCGCCGATCCCGCGGCGCGTGCTCGCGAGCGCGCTCTGGCCCGACCATACGGACGACGAGGCGCGCGCGAATCTTCGGCGTCATCTGCACTACCTGCAGCACCATCTGCCGCCCGCGCCGCGCGAACGGCCGTGGCTGCTCGCGGACGCCGCTTACGTCCGCTGGAACCCCGGCGCCGAGCTCGAGCTCGACGTCGCGGAGTTCGAGCGGCTCGCCGCACTCCCGCACCGTCTCGGCGACGCGGTCGCGCTGTACGGGGGCGAGTTGCTCGAGCAGAGCGATGAGGAATGGTTGGCGCCCGAACGGGAGCGGCTGCGCGAGCTGTACCTGCACGCACTGAGCGCGCACGTCGGGGCGTTGCGCGCCGCGCGCGACCATGACGCCGCGCTCGCCGCGGCGCGGCGCCTGCTGCACGCGGATCCCTGGCGCGAGGACGCGCTGCGCACGCTGTTGGCGCTGCGCTACGAGATCGGTGACCGTGCCGGCGCCCTCGCCGAGTACGAGCATTTCGCCCGCGCGTTGCACGACGAGCTCGGCGCGCAGCCGACGGCGGAGACGCGCGCGCTGTACGAGTCGATCCGCCGCGACGACCTCGCGATGCGGCGCACGCGCGAGGACGGCGGACCTTCGGGCGACACGCGCGACGACACGCCGCACGCGCTGCCGTTCACCGGTCGCGACGACGAGCTCGCGATGCTGCTGGAATACGCGCGTGCCGCGGCGGCGGGGACCGGAATGCTCGTGCTCATCGGCGGCGAGGCCGGCGTCGGGAAGACGCGGCTCGTCCGTGAGCTCGCCGCGGCGTGCGAAGCGCGCGGCGCGAACGTGTACGCCGCCACCGCCTCGCATCCCGAGACGCTTCCGTACCAGCCGTTCGCCGATCTGCTGCGCGACGCGGCGCCGCTGATCGCGAGCGTGCGCGTCGATCCGCTCTGGCTCACGGCGGTGAGCGCGCTCGCGCCTTCGGTGGCGGAGTACGGCGCGGAATTGCCGCGGCTCCCGCCGGTCGACGCGGCGCGCGAGCGCCTGCGCCTGTTCGAGGCGTGCGCGGACGTGTGGGAGGCGATCGCGACGCGGCGGCCGCTGGTGCTGATCGCGGAGGATCTGCACTGGGCGGGCGCGGCGACGCTCGCGCTCCTCGAACATCTCACGCGGCGCGCGAGCGCGTCGGGGTTTCTGATCCTCGGGACGTACCGGGAGGACGAGCTTGAGCTCGCGCACCCGCTGCGCGCGATCCGCCGCCGGCTCGAGCACGACGGGATTGCCGCGCACGTCGCACTTCGGCGCTTGACGGCCGAGGCCGTGGAAACGCTCGTGCGCGCGCTCGGCGAGGCGGACGACCTCCCCGCGCTCGCGCGGCTGCTGCACGAGCGAAGCGAGGGGAACCCGTTCTTCCTCGGCGAGATCCTGCGCGATCTCGCCGAGAGCGGGCGGCTGCGCAATGCGGCGCGGCGCTGGGTCGCGAACGGCTCGCTCGAAGACGCGCTGTCGGCAGCGGTGCGCGACGCGCTCGGTTCCCGGATCGCGCGCTTGGACCCAGAGCCGGAAGCGCTCGCGGAGATCGCGGCGGTCGCCGGGCGCAGCTTCGACGCGGAGCTGCTGCGCGAGACGACGGGCTGGCTGGAGGCCGCGGTGCTCGACGCGCTCGGCGCGCTGATCGACCGCCGCATCGTGGTCGAGCACCGCCAGGGGACGGGCCGCGAGTACGCGTTCGCGCACAACCTGATCCGCACCGTCATCTACGACGCGATCCCGGCGACGGCGCGCGCGCGCCGGCACCGCCGCATCGCGCAGGTGATGACGCAGCTCTACGCCGCGCAGCACGACGATCTCGCCGCCGCGCTGGCGCTCCACTGGGAGCGCGGGAACGAGCCGCAGCTCGCCGCCGCGGAATACCTGCGCGCGGCACGGCGCGCGCTCGACGTCTACGCGAACGAGGAGGCCGCGGCGCACGCGGAGCGCGCGCTCGCGCTCGGCACGGAACGCCGGCTCCGCTTCGAGGCGCTCTTGCTGCGCGAACGGCTCGCCGCCGCGCGCGGTGATCGCGAAGCGCAGCTGCGCGATCTCGCCGAGCTGACGCGGGCCGCGCGCGAGATCGACGACGACGACCTGACCTGCGAGGTGCTGGAGCGCCGAGTCGATCTCGCCAACGTCACCGGCGACCGGCGCACCGAGCGCGTGCTGATCGCCGCGCTCGAACGCCGCGTCCGCCGTTCCGGTGCCGCGCGGTGGAACGTGCGCGCGCTGCAGGCGCGAGCGCGCTACCTCCGCTCGGTGAACGCGTTCGGCGAGGCGCGCGCAGCGTTCGCGCGCCTCATCGCACTGACGGCGGACATCGGCGACCGCGGCGCGCTCTCCGCCGCCCGGCTCGCCGTCGCCGACACGTACATCTACGAAGGACGTCTTGACGACGCGCGCGCCGCGCTCGACGACCTGCGCGCGGACATCGAGTCGAGCGGGAACCAGAGCGCGCTGGTGCGCACGCTGCTCGCGTTCGCGCGCGCGTCGCTCAGCCAGCAAGACTACGCCGCGATGTCGCGCTTCGGCGAGGAAGCGCACGCGCTGAGCCGCGCGATCGGCGACCGCGAGGGCGAGGCGCTCGCGCTCCACACGCTCGCGAACGGGCTCGTCTACACGTTACGCGTCGCCGACGCCGGCTCGCACTACGCGCGCGCGCTCCAGCTGTACGAGCGGATCGGCCACCGCGTCGGGCTGGCGAGCATCGCGGTCGACATGGGCTTGTTCCACACCGAGCTCGGTCTGCTCGAACGCGCACTCGAATTCTATGGGCGCGCGCGCGAGATCGCGACGGAGATCGGGTTCCGCTGGGTCGTCTGCGTCGAGGCGATCGACCGCAGCTACTGCCTGCGCCTGCACGGCGCGTTCGAGGACGCGAAGGACGCCGCGCACGAAGCGCTCTCGGTCGCGCGCGAGCTGCGCTCGCAGCCGCTGGAGTCCGCGGCGCTCGGCACGCTGGGCGCCGCAGAGTCGGCGCTCGGCGCGCATCACGATGCCGTCGCGCACCTCGAGGAGGCCGTCGCGCTGCGCCGCCCCGCCGGAGCGACTGCGCGCCTGGGCGACAACCTCTGCGCGCTCGCGCTCGCGCACGTCCGCGCCGGCGACGCCGCCCGCGCGGACGCAGCGGCGAACGAGCTGCTCGCACTCTACGAGTCGAATCCGAAGCTCGCGCCGCAGCCGACGGAATGGCTGTGGGCCGCGGCGGGCGCGGCGCAGCTCGGCGGGCGCCACGACGAGGCGGAGACGCTGCTGCGCCGGGCCGACTCGGTGATGCGCGCGCGCGCGGCGGTGATCGCCGATCCCGTCGCGCGCGCGGCGTTCCTCGCGCTTCCGTTCAACCGCGCG
>DATAQE010000135.1:0-34126 GCA_036264835.1 Candidatus Elarobacter sp. | reverse complement strand
CAGGACGTACATCGGCGCGATGCCGGGGACGATCGTGCGCGCGCTGCGCGACGCCGGGACGAACAACCCGGTGATGATGATCGACGAGATCGACAAGGTCGGCGGCGACTTCCGCGGCGACCCGCAGAGCGCGCTGCTCGAAGTGCTGGACCCGGAGCAGAACAACACGTTCCGCGACCACTACCTCGACCTGCCGTTCGACCTCTCGCGCGTCCTCTTCATCTGCACGGCGAACACGCTCGACTCGGTCAGCGGGCCGCTGCGCGACCGCATGGAGATCATCCAGCTCGCGGGCTACACCGAGTTCGAGAAGCTGCAGATCGCGAAGCGCTACTTGGTCCCGAAGCAGAAGAAAGTCAACGGGCTCAAGGAGGCGCAGGTCTCGATCACCGACACCGCGCTCAAGCAGATCATCGTCGACTACACCCGCGAGGCCGGCGTTCGCAACCTGGAGCGCGAGATCGGGACGACGTTCCGCAAGGTCGCGCGCAAGGTCGCCGAGGATTCGAAGTACCGGCTCAAGATCAAGCCCGAGAACCTGGTGGACTTCCTCTCGAAGCCGCGCTTCTACAACGAGGTGAAGCGGCGGACGGCGAGCGTCGGCGTCGCGACGGGGCTGGCGTACACGCCGGTCGGCGGCGACATCCTGTTCATCGAGACGACCGCGATGCCGGGGAAGGGCAACTTCACGCTGACCGGCCAGCTCGGCGACGTGATGAAAGAGTCGGCGACCGCGGCGATCTCGTTCCTGCGCTCGCGCTCCTCGGAGCTCGGGCTGCCGGAGGACTGGTTCGCGAAGCACGACCTGCACATCCACATCCCGGCCGGCGCGATCCCGAAGGACGGCCCGTCCGCCGGCATCGCGATGGCGACCTCGATCGCCTCGCTGCTCACCGGGACGAAGGTCGATCCGGAGGTCGCGATGACGGGTGAGATCACGCTCACCGGTCAGGTGCTCCCGATCGGCGGCGTCAAGGAGAAGGTTCTCGGCGCGAAGCGGGCCGGCATCAAGAAGGTGCTGCTCCCGCGCCGCAACGAGATCGATCTCGAGGACGTCCCGAAGGAAGTCCGCGACACGATGGAGTTCGTGCTCGTCGACGAGCTGAGCGACGTCTTCGCCAACGCGCTCGGCAAGCGGATGATCACGCCGGTCCTGCTCGGCGCGACCGACACAAACGGCAAGCGCGCGAGCAACGTCGTCGCACTCCGCCCGTCGGCGAAGCGCAACCCTCAGCGCCCCGCACGTAGCGCCCGCAACGGCACCACGACGACGACGACACCGAAGCGAGGCCGCTGAGCCCGCGTTCACCAAACAGAGCCGCCTCGATCCTTCGAGGCGGCTCTTTTGTTTGTGAGATCAGCGTGACACCGGAGTTGCCACCTTGTAGAGCGTCCCGCGGTGATCGCTGCGCAGCCCCTCGTGCAGCGTTCGCGCGGCGTGGCGCTCGAGCCCGGTGATGACGCGGCGCTCCTCGGCGTTGTCGTAGCCGCGCTCGTCGTGGTTCACGAGCCGGTCGAAGCGGCGCGGGTTCAGCAGCGCGTGGTCGAGCTCGTGGGCGAGGCCGAGCGCGGGAGACTGGCGGCCGTTGCCGACGCGCATCGCGCTGTGCGGGTCCCAGACGATCGTGCGCGAGCCGGGGAGATAGGCGTCGCGGCCGTGGTGGTCGATGCGGATGCGGTGCGGCGTGCGCGCGCGCTCGGCTCGCTCGATGATCGAACGGGCCGCCGGGTCGCGCGCGAGGTAGGCGAAGGCCGCGTCGACGTGGCGCTGCGCGGAGAGCGGGATCGCGAGCGAGCCGTAGTGGACGGTGCTGGTTCTCATCGTGCCCGTCCATCACGCGATTGGATGGCTCGGCAAGATGCAACGGCGCATGCCGTTCTCGTGTCGTCCCCCCCAGTGACCAGCTCGGCGATGGAACGGACGATCGAGGCAAGCGCACCCGGGATCGGCGTCGCGCCGCTCCCTCGCCGCATCGCGGCGCGGCTCGACGCGCGCTTGGTGATCGCGCTCGCCGCGGTATGGGTGCTGTGGGGCTCGACGTTCGCCGGGATGCGGTTCGCGGTCGCGACGATGCCGCCGTTCGTGATGGCCTCGGCGCGCTTCTTCATCGCGGGCGCGATCCTGTACGCGATTTGCGTAGTGCGCGGCAAGGCGCGCCCGACGCGCGACGACCTCGTGCGCGCGACGGTCACCGGCGCTTCGCTGCTGGTCCTCGGCAACGGCGTGACGGCGTGGACGGTGCAGTACTTGCCGACCGGGATCAACTCGCTGCTGCTCTCGCTCTCGCCGGTCTTCATGGCGATCATCGCGTTCGCGTGGGGCCGCGAGCGGCCGACGCGGCTCGCCGTGATCGGGATGGTGCTGGGCTTCGCCGGTCTCGGTCTGCTGCTGCAGCCGAAGGCGACCAGCGCGATCCCGCTCTGGCCGGCGATCCTCTCGCTGCTCGCGAGCGTCGCGTGGTCGTTCGGCTCGATCTACCAGCGGCGCGCCGGGAAGAGCGGGAGCCTCGTGCTCGCGACGGCGCTGCAGATGCTCGTCGGCGGCGTGCTCCTCGCGATCGAGGCGGCGCTCTTCGGGCAGTGGCAGTCGCTCGACGTGCACGCGATCGCCGCCGCGTCCTGGGGCGGCTTCGTCTGGCTCGTCATCTTCGGCAGCCTCTTCGGCTACAGCGCGTATCTCTACACGATGCAGGCGGCGAACACCGCGCTCGCCTCGACCTACGCCTACGTCAACCCGATCGTCGCGGTGATCCTCGGGATGGTCCTCTTCCACGAGCGATTCACCCCGCTCGAAGCGCTCGCGAGCGCGATCATCCTCATCGGCGTGGCGCTGATGATGGTCCCGCGGCGAACCGCTCCGGCGCGAACAATCCGAGCGTAAATTCCGGGTCGTCGCCGGCGAGCAGCGCCGCGACGATCTCGCCGACGACCGGCGTGAACTTGTAACCGTGTCCGGAGAAGCCGCCGGCGACGACGACGCGCGCGTCGCGCGGGTGCGCGCCGATCACGAAGTGCTCGTCCGGCGTGAGCGTGTACATGCACGGCGCCGCCCGCAGAAACGGTCCCGCGGCCGCAGGGACGATCGATGCGAGCGCGTCGCGCGCGACCGCGATCTCGTCGTCGCGAACGACGCGGTCCAACGCGTCGGGGTCGGCCGGAACGCCGCTCCCGTGATACGCGGCCTTCACGCCGCCGCCCAAATCGGGGAAGCCGTAGAACATCCGCCCACCATCGCGCTCCACGCCGTAGACCGGGAGCCGTTCCGGTGAGACGGCCTCGCGGTCGAGCGGTGCGAAGAAGAACTGGACGTTCCGCTCGACGCGCAGCGGAACGCCGAGCTCCGGCGCAACCTTCGCGAACCACGCGCCCGCGCAGATCGCTAGCCGGCTCGCCTCGAGCACGGTGCCGTCGTCGAGCGTCACGCGAACCGCGTTGCCGCCGACATCCCGGCCCGCGACGCCGGCGCCGCCGTCGGGCCCGTCCCAGCCGGCGACGCGCACGCCGAAGCGCAGCTGCGCGCCGCGCTCGGCCGCGTCGTCGAGATGCGCGCGCACGCCGGCTTCCGGGAACACCGCGCCCGCGATCGCTTCGTACACCCCGATCTCGTCGTCGCGCGGCGTCACCGCGGGGAAGCGCGCGCGCAGCTCCGAGGCGTCGTACACCGCGTGCGCGAGCTCCCACTGCCGCGCGCTCCCGAGCGTTCCCGCGACGACCGGCGCGTCGGGGCGGCCGACGAACAGCCCGCCGGTCTGCACGCGCAGCGTCGCGCCGGTGCGCGCGGCGAGCGCGTCCCACAGCTCGTACGCGCGCCGCAGCAGCGGCACGTACTCCGGCGACTCGAAGTACGCTTGCCGGATGATCCGCGTCTCGCCGTGCGAGGAGCCGCGCGCGTGCGCCGGACCGAACTGCTCCAGTCCCAGCACGCGCATCCCGCGCGCCGCGGCATGCGCCGCGACCGCGCTCCCCATCCCGCCGAGCCCGAGCACGATGACGTCGTAGCGTGCGCTCATCGCACGGTGATCGTCCCGGGCGGTCCCTCCAGCACTTCGCCGACGACCGCGACGCCGTCGAGATCCGCGAGATCCTCCAGCACCCGCTGCGCGCCGTCCGGCGCGATCGCGATCAGCAGCCCACCCGAGGTCTGCGCGTCGGAG
The DNA here is from genome assembly GCA_036264835.1 of Candidatus Elarobacter sp. Classification (GTDB taxonomy): domain Bacteria; phylum Vulcanimicrobiota; class Vulcanimicrobiia; order Vulcanimicrobiales; family Vulcanimicrobiaceae; genus Vulcanimicrobium. Next base: position 29,972 of record DATAQE010000135.1, on the reverse strand, counting down.
AGCGCGATCCGGTGCGCTTCGTCGACGGTGCCGGCGTACGTGGTGAACGCCGCGTGCTCCGCGAGGTTGTCGCGCGTCCCGCCCGGGACCGCGCCCTGCGCGATCAGCTCGAGCACGCCCCCGAACAAGGGCACGCGCGCCGCGTCGATCGCCAATGCGACGCCGGAGGCGCGGGCCAGCTCGCCGGCGTGGCCGATCACGCCGTAGCCGGTCACGTCGGTCGCACCGTGCACGCCGTGCGCGAGCATCGCGCGCGAGGCGCGGTCGTTCAGCCGTATCATCGACGCGATCGCCGGCGCGAGCGCGTCCTCGCCGATCAGATCGCGCTTGCGCGCCGTGGTCAGAATCCCGGTCCCGACGGGCTTGGTGAGCACCAGCAGATCGCCGGGACGGGCTCCGGCGTTGATGACCACCGCGCGGTCCGAGACCGTTCCGGTGACCGCCATCCCGTACTTCGGCTCGTCGTCCTTGACCGTGTGCCCGCCGAGGATCACCACGCCCGCCTGCGCGGCGACGGCCGCGCCGCCTTCGAGGATGCGCGCGAGGATCTCCGTGCCGAGCTCTTCGACCGGAAACGCCGCGATGTTGAGCGCGGTGAGCGGCGTGCCGCCCATCGCATAGACATCGCTGAGCGCGTTCGCCGCGGCGATGCGGCCGAAATCGTACGGGTCGTCGACGACGGGCGTGAAGAAGTCGACCGTCTGGACGAGCGCCAGACCGGCGGCGAGACGGTACACCCCCGCGTCGTCGTTCGTCGAGTGCCCGACGAGGACGTTCGGGTCGTTCACGGGCGGCAAGCGGCGCAGGACCTGCGCCAGGTCGGCGGCGCCGACTTTGCTCGCTCAACCCGCGCAGTTCGAGTACGCCGTCAACCGGATCTCGCGGCCGGACAACTCCATCGAGGCTCGAATACACCGCGCAACGCCGAACGTCCGCCGGAGAGAGCGTGTCGAAGAGTCTGCTGTTCATCCCGGGTCCCGTCACCGTCGCCGAGCCGGTCCTGCTGGCGACGGCGCGGCCGATGATCGACCACCGCGGCCCCGAGTTCAAGGAGCTGCTGGAGTCGATCGCGTCCAGGCTGCGCCCGATCTTCGGGACCGCCTCCGCCGACGTGCTGCTCCTCGGCTCGTCCGGGACCGGCGGGCTCGAAGCCGCCGTCGGCAACCTCTTCGGCCCGGGCGACCGCGTCCTGGCGTGCCCGATCGGCGTCTTCGGCCAGCGGCTGATCGCGATCGCGCGGAGCTTCGGCTGCGAGGTGGAGATCCTGGAGACGCCGTGGGGCGGCGCGACCGATCCGGCCGCCCTGCGCGCGCGGCTCGATGCGCCGGGCGGCAAGCCGTTCGACGGCGTCCTGCTCACCCACAACGAGACCTCGACCGGCGCGCAGAACGACATGGCGGCGCTCGCCGAGGCGATCCGCGGGCACCGCGTCTACACCGTGGTCGACTCGGTCAGCGGGCTCGCGGCTTCGCCGTTCGAGATGGACGAGTGGGGCTTCGACATCGTCGTCACCGCCTCGCAGAAGGCGCTCGCGGTCCCGCCGGGCCTCGCGATGGTCGCCGTCGCGAAGCGCGCGTGGGAGCGGATCGACGCGAACGTCGGCGCGCAGCGCTTCTACTTCGACCTGCGCAAGGCGCGCGAGTTCGACGCGATCGGGCAGACGCCGTGGACCCCGCCGGTCTCGATCGCGTTCGGGCTCGATGCCGGGCTCGACGAGTTCGAGCGGCTCGGCGCGGCGGCCGTGCACGAGCGCCACGCCCGCTACGCGCGCGCGATCCGCGCCTGCGCCGAGGCGCTCGGGCTGCGGCTGTTCTCGCGCGAGGGCGCGCACTCGCCGACCGTCGTCGCGATCGCGCTCCCCGACGGGATCGACGGCGACGCGATCCGCACCGCGCTGCGCGAGTCGCGCGGCGTCGTCATCGGCGGCGGCCAGCGCGAGCTCAAGGGGAAGCTGCTGCGCATCGGCACGATGGGCGATCTCACGCAGACCGACGTCCTCGGCGCGCTCGGCGCGCTCGAGATCGCGCTGCTCGAAGCCGGCGCGCCGGTGCGCGCGGGCGCCGGCGTGCAGGCCGCGCTCAAGGTCTTCATGGAAGCCGACCAGCCCGCGGCCGTGTAGGAAGGGACCATCCGCTTTTCCTGAAATCCGGTAGGTCCGCGCCAGACCCGCGTCCTGGAGGTCGACCCGTTTGCACGAGCTGGCCCAACAAATCGTCAGCGGTCTCGCTACCGGCTCGATCTTCGCGAGCTTGGCGCTCGCGCTGGTGCTCATCTACCGCGCGATGGGGATCATCAACTTCGCGCAGGGTGAGATGGCGATGTTCACCACGTACATCGCCTGGCAGCTCGTCCAGCTCGGACTCCCGATCTGGCTCGCGTTCGGCGCCACGCTGGTGATCGCGTTCGCGGGCGGCGTCGCGCTGGAGCGCATCGTGATCCGCCCGGTCGAGCGCGCGAACCAGCTCACCATCGTCATCGTGACGCTCGGGCTGTTCATCGCGTTCAACGGGCTCGCCGGCTGGTTCTGGGGCTACATCGTCAAGTCGTTCCCGACGCCGTTCCCGACCTCGCCGATCCAGGTCGGCGGGATCGGCTTCTCGGCGCAGGATCTCGGGATCATCGTCGTCTCGCTGCTCACGCTCGGGCTGATCACCCTGTTCTTCCAAAAGACGAAGCTCGGGCTCGCGATGCGCGCCGCGGCGCTCTATCCCGAGCAGAGCCGCGTGATGGGGATCCGCGTCGGCTGGATGCTCGCGCTCGGCTGGGGGCTTGCCGCCGTCGTCGGCGCGGTCGCCGGGATCATGATCGCGCCGGTCACCTTCCTGGACCCGAACATGATGCAGAGCGTGATCGTCTACGCGTTCGCGTCCGCCGTGCTCGGCGGGATCGAGAGCCCGGTCGGCGCGGTCGTCGGCGGGCTCGTCCTCGGCGTGGTGATCAACCTGCTCGGCACGTACGTCGAGTTCATCGGGAACGAGCTGCGCCTCGCCGCCGCGCTCGCGATCATCGTGCTGGTGCTGATGGTCAAGCCGTCGGGGCTGTTCGGCCGCACCGTGGTGCATCGCGTTTAGATGAAGCGCACGAGCTCCGGGACGCTGCTGCGCGTCGCGCTCGCGGTCGCCGTCGTCGCGATCGTGCCGTGGATCGTCCCCTCGTTCCTCGTCTTCGACCTCGTCTTCGTCGCGGCGTACGCGATCGCGATCCTCGGTCTGGTGATCCTGACCGGGATGAACGGGCAGATCTCGCTCGGCCACGGCGCGTTCATGGCGCTCGGCGGCTACGTCGTCGCGGTGCTCGCGCACGGCGCGGGCTGGCCGTACTGGATCGGCGTCCCGCTCGCGGCGCTCGCGTGCGGCGCGGTCGGGATCGTGATCGGGCTCGTCGCGCTGCGGCTCGAAGGCGTCTACCTCGCGCTCGCGACGTTCTCGCTCGCCGTCGCGACGCCGTCGTTCCTCAAGCACTTCAAGAGCGTCACCGGCGGGTTCGGCGGGCTCTCGCTGAACCCGGTGACGGCGCCGCCCGGCGTTCCGCTCGACGCGCAGCACTGGCTGTACTACGTGAGCTGGGGCGTCGCGGGGGTGTGCTTCCTGCTCTCGGCGCTGCTGGTGCGCGGAAAGTTCGGGCGCGCGCTGCGCGCGCTGCGCGACAACCCGATCGCGGCCGTCTCGTTCGGCGTGAACCCGTACGTCTACAAGACGCTGGCGTTCGCGTGGAGCGCGGTCCTCGCCGGGATCGCCGGCGGGTTCTTCGCGATCGCGACCGCGTACGTCAGCCCCGACACGTTCAGCTTCGCGCTCTCGATCACGCTGCTGATCGGGGCGGTCCTCGGCGGGATCATGACGTTCTGGGGCGCGCTCGCCGGCGGCGTCGTGATCGAGTTCCTCCCGCTGGTCGCGCAGCAGGTGAACGCGGCCGCGCCGAGCGTCGTCTACGGCGTCGCGCTGATCCTGGTGATGATGTTCGTCCCCGACGGGATCGTCGGCGGACTCCTGCGGCTGGTCCGCACCGCGTCGTTTCCCCCATCTGCCGCTTCGGTAGCGGTCGAACAGCCCACGCGCGAGTAGCGCACGTCACGCGCCGTTCGGCGCAGTCGAGGAGGTATCAGTGAACCCAATCTTCAGAAGAATCGCCGCCGCGTCGATCGCGTCGTTGTTCGCGCTCGGCGTGAGCGCGAGCACGGTCGTCCCGGCGAGCGCCGCGGATCCCGGCGTCAGCGCAAACGAAATCGTGCTGGGCGGGACGCACCCGTTCAGCGGCCCGGCATCGGCGTACGGCAACATCGGTAAGGGGATCGGTGCGTACTTCAGCTACCTGAACGACCACGGCGGGATCAACGGCCGCAAGATCAAGTGGATCGATCTCGACGACGCGTACAGCCCGCCGCAGGCGGTCCAGCTCGTCCACCAGCTGGTCGAGCAGGACAAGGTCTTCGCCGTCTTCGACACGCTCGGCACCGCGGTCAACACCGCGATCCGCCCGTACCTGAACCAGAACGGCGTCCCGCATCTCTTCGTCGCGACCGGCGCGACGACGTGGGGCAAGGACTATAAGCAGTTCCCCTGGACGATCGGCTGGCAGCCGGATTATCAGGCCGAGTCGATCCTGTACGCCAAAGAGATCCTGCAGAGCACGCCCAAGGCGAAGATCGCGGTCCTCTACCAGAACGACGACTACGGCGAGGACTACAACGCCGGCCTCAAAAAAGGCCTCGGCTCGCACCAGAACATGATCGTGAAGATGGCCTCGTACGAGACGAGCGACCCGAACGTGAGCTCGCAGATCTCGACGCTGAAGTCGTCGGGCGCCGACACGCTGATGATCTTCGCGACGCCGAAGTTCGCGATCCAGGCGATGGTCGCCGCGGCGCAGCAGTCGTGGCACCCGAAGATCTACCTGAACAACGTCGCGAACACGATCCCGTACATGAAGGCGGTCGAGAAGGCCGCGGGCCCGTCTGCGACGGCGAACGTCATCACGACGTACTACCTCAAGGACCCGGCGAACCACGCGCGCTACGCCAACGACCCCGGGATGAAGCTCTACGAAGAGATCATGACCAAGTACATCCCGAACGGCGACAAGGACGACGGCAACTACCTGTACGGCGTCTCGATCGCGTACACGATGGCCGACGTGCTGCGCCGCGCCGGGAAAGACCTCACCCGCAAGAAGGTGATGGACGTCGTCTCGAACTTCACCGAGAAGGACAACCCGCTGGTCTACCCGGGCGTGCTGATCCGCACCTCGCCGAACTTCCGGTTCCCGATCACGCAGATGATCACCGCGAAGTGGCTGGGCTCCGACTGGTCGCCGACCGGCGTGCTCACCGACACGCGGACGCTGATCAGCGGGCAGGCGGTCAAGTAGCGGCGTGCCGGCGCTGCTCGAGGTTCGCGACCTCACCATCCGGTTCGGCGGGATCATGGCGCTCAGCGACGTCTCGTTCGACGTCGAGGAGGGCCGGATCACCGGGCTGATCGGTCCGAACGGCGCCGGCAAGACCACCTGCTTCAACTGCATCACGCGCTTGTACCAGCCGACGGGCGGTACGATCGCGTTCAAGGGCGACGATCTGCTGCGGTGCCCGCCGCAGCAGATCGTGCGCAAGCGGATCGCGCGCACGTTCCAGAACGTCGCGCTGTTCGACCACATGACGACGCTGGAGAACGTGCTGGTCGGCGGGCACGCGCGCTTCGCCGGCTTGAGCGGGTGGAGCTCCGAGCCGCGAGCGATCGCCGAGGCGAACGAGATCCTCGACCGGCTGGGGCTCGCCGCCGTCGCGGCGCGCCCGGTGCGCGGCCTGCCGTTCGGGACGCGCAAGGCGGTCGAGCTGGCGCGCGCGCTGATGGCCAAACCGGAATTGCTGCTGCTCGACGAGCCCGCGGCCGGGCTCAGCCACGAGGAGGTCGCGGTGCTCGGCGCGACCGTGAAGCGCGTCGCGAGCGAGTTCGCGACGACCGTGCTGATGGTCGAGCACCACATGCAGCTGGTGATGAGCGTCTGCGACCACATCGTCGTGCTCGCCTCCGGCCGGAAGCTGGCCGACGGGGCGCCGGAGACGGTTCGCGCGAACCCCGCCGTGATCGAGGCGTATCTTGGCACGGTCTGACGTCGCGACCGAGTCGATCCTCGAGGCGCGCGAGCTGCGCGCGCGCTACGGCGAGATCGAGGCGCTGCACGGCGTCGATCTCTCGGTTCCGCGCGGCGGGATCGTCGCGCTGCTCGGCGCGAACGGCGCCGGGAAGACGAGCACGCTGCGCGCGCTGACCGGCGCGATCCGCTGCAGCGGCACGGTGACGTTCTCCGGCCGCCCACTGCGCGGCGCGCCCGAGGACGCGGCGCGCGCCGGGATCGCGCACGTACCCGAAGGCCGCGGGACGCTGAGCACGCTCACCGTGTGGGAGAACTTGATGCTCGGCGCGTACGTCGTCGCCGACCGCGCGCTGGTGCGCGAGCGCTGCGACCGCGTGATGGAGTACTTTCCGTGGATCGCGGACCGCAAGCACCAGTCCGCGGGGACGCTCAGCGGCGGCGAGCAGCAGATGCTGGCGATCGCGCGCGCGCTGATGCTCGGGCCGTCGCTGCTGCTGCTCGACGAGCCGTCGCTCGGACTCGCGCCGAAGATCGTCCAGGACATCTTCACGCTGCTCCGCACGATCAACGAGCGCGACGGGATCAGCATCCTGGTCGCCGAGCAGAACGCGACCGTCGCGCTCGGCATCGCGCACCACGCATACGTCCTCGAGACCGGCCGCGTCGCCGTAACCGGCTCCGCCGCCGAGCTCGCCGCGAACGACCGCGTGCGCCGTTCGTACCTGGGCTACTGAGACAGCATGCTCCGCAGGTGGCGGAGGGCACACGATGTAAGGTGGGCGGTCCGGATCGTCGATCGGCGTTCCGAGTCTGACCACTAGACGACTTACCGAGGGGGTTGGGTAAGATGAAAACAAAGGTCGCCGGCGCGGTTCGCGCCGGTTTGGGCGTCGCATTGGCCGCTGCCCTGGCGGGGTGCGGCGGCGGCGCCGGCAGCACCGTCCCTGCTGCGCATGGGGCGGCCCAAGCGCAAACGCCGAGCGCCGGGACGCGCGCGATCGGCGCCGTTGCGCGCTCGGACGGCGGATTCGACGTCGTGCTCATGCACGGCGCGGTCGTTCCGCTCCAGTTTCAAACGCAGCCCGGAGCTGCGTGCGCCACCGCCACGACGAAGGCCGGACACGAGATCTTGGCCGACGGCCTGGGCTACGTTCGAGTCGGTCTGCGCGCCCAGCACGCAACGGCGTCGGACGCGTCCTTCGTGCTGACGTGCCGGCGAAACGGCGCCGTCGTCAAGACCGTACCGCTTCGTTTGACGGTGCTTGCGGGTGAGGCGCCGCCTCAGAACCACGCCGCCACCGTCGCTCCGGCGACGGTGAGCGACGCCGACGTGACGGCGGCGAAGACCAGGCTCGGCTTCGACTTCACCAGCGCGTCGAAGGAAGAGCTGCTCGCGCACGGTCTTCCGCCGCGTCCGGACCTGCCGTCCGCATATGCCGGATGGCTGCGTGCGGTGTCGTCGCCGACGAAGGCCGTCGTCCGCTCCGGCGTCCCGACCCGTGCACGCAATACGAACTCGACGAGTCGCAACTGGAGCGGTTACTCCGCGAACGGATCTCTGCACCAGTTCGAGACGGCGTCCGGCGAGTGGTACATCCCGCAACTGTACTCGATCGACAGCTGCGGCGTCGGCTGCTATGCCGCGGTCTGGGACGGAATCGGCGGGAGCGCGCTCGCGCAGGACGGCACGGAGTCGTACACCGACGGAGAATGGCAGGGCGGCGATACAGGGTACTATGTCGCCATCGACCGGTACTACGTCTGGTACGAGTATTATCCGGCCGGCGAGAATCTCGCATTCTACGCGGACGCGGGTGACGACGTGTGGTGCGAATCCTGGCTTTCCACGCCCTCGTCGAACGCGAGCGGCGCCGGGTTCTACTGCAAGGACAATACCATCGGATTCGTCGCCTCGGCCAGCGTGCCGTTCCCGAGCGGCTCGGGCGTCTATTCCGACGGTGCGACCGTCTCGTGGATTCTCGAAGCGCCGGTCGTGGGCGGCTATACCGCGCCGCTACCGGATTACGGCACGGCGCAGATGTGGGGTGCGTACGGGGCGACGGCTTCGGACGGCCAGTGGTTCGGCTATTCGCAGAACTCCAACCTCATCAACTGGACGATGACGAACGGATCCACGACGCTTTCGACGGCCGCGCCGTGGTCCGGCGGGACGTACGGCATCCAATGGACCTGGTACAACTACATCTGATCTGATCGGTCCGAAGAAAAGAAGGCCCTCCGCGGATGCGGAGGGCCTTCGCGTGTCGAGCGGTTCGGTTCTAGTGGAACCAGCTGTTGGTGTCGACGTGGAACGTGCCGATGACGTCCCACGAGCCGACGTGGATCGCGTTGGGCGCCACGAACGGCGTCCCCTGAGGATTCGAGTGGAAGTCCGAGTGGCGGAGCGCCAGCGTGAAGCCCGGGCTGAAGCGTTTGTTCAGCTGGTACGTCAGCGCTGAGGCCCAGCGGTACGGCTCACCGACCGTCGTCCCGTACGCCGGGAAGAGACCGGGGTTTTCGTAGAAGTTGAGCGCGCCCCAGCGCTCGTTCAGCGTGAACGAGGTGCCGTGCCGCGGGTCGAGCGGAAGGATCCAGGTGACGCCCTGGGTCGTCTCCCACAGCTTGCTCTTCCCCGGGAACTCGTCGTAGTAGCCGACCGTGAGCGCGTTCGGAGCGGCCGGGTTGCAACCCGTCAGCTGGCTGTAGGGCAGATGCGTGGGTTGCAGCGGAGAGACGTTCGCCGCGCTGCACGCGAAGGCGACGTGGTGGTCGACGTTCTGCGCGTCGACCGTCTCCGCCAACGAGAACTGGCTGTTCCAGAGATCGCGCCAGGGCTTCGTGGTGTAGCTCAAGCCGGCGTAGCCGAAGTGGTGCTCGGTCGAGCTGATCGTGCAGTTCGGGCCGGTCGACTGGCCGTTGTTGTTGCAGAGGAACGGCACGGTGCTCACGCCCGAGGCGCCGCTGTTCCAGATGCGATGGCGGAACGATTCGCCGACGTCGAGCGTGACGTAGCGGTCGAACTGGTACGTCGCGTGGTACTGCAGGATGATGTCACGACTGACGTTCGGGCAGACGCGGATCGTCGGATTGATCGGGGCCGGCGGGTTCGGCTGCAGCACGCACTCCAGCGGCTGGTTCAGCGTGCCTTCGGTGACGCGGTCGAAGACGAGATTGAACTTCCGCGTGACCGGGATGCGGACCGTACCGCCGACGTCGAGCGGGTCGTAGTTGTTGACCGGGCTGATGCCGGTCACGGGCAGCGCGTTGCGGTTGCCGTAGTACGCCGGCTGCGTGAACGTCACGACGAAGTCGATGATCGGGTAATGGCCGAGCGGCGGCGGTGCCGAGCGCGTCTGCGTCGGGCCGCCGGACGGGCTGGCCCCGCTGGCCGGGCCGGACGGCGCCGACGGGCCGGGGCGCGTCGTCCCGGCGGGCGACGCGTTCGGGTTGGGCGTGGCTTGAGCGACGACGGGCGTCGCCGGCGCGGCGGCTTGATCCACCGCGGCGGTATCGGCTTGCGCGATCGCCGTCGAGCCGAGGAGCAGCGCTGCGACCAGCGCCGCGGGTAAGGTCGGGATTCGCACCTTTAGGCCTCCACGGTTTTCAAGGGCTGAAATGGACGACTCCACGCGAAAAACCCGGACGCTGCTTCCTCTCGCATCTCGTCCCGGTCTCGGCGTGGGCGAAGATTCTTCCCTCCGAATAGGTTATGCAAGGATTAGCATTCATAACGGTACCTTGTCAAATGGAACGGGCGTACTTTGCACCTTCTGAAGGTTCGGTAGGGGACCAACGGCCTATCCGATAAGCGCCTTTTCCGATCACAGGGCGGTGCGGGCGCGCGCGCGAAGCCCCGCGCCGGAGGAATCCTTGACCGTGAGCCTAGCAGTCCAAGACGGCGTCGCCGTGCTGCGGATCGAGAACCCGCCGGTGAACGCGCTCGGCCCGCGCTCGGTCGCACCGCTCCTCGCCGAGCTGGAAGCCGCGCAAGCCGACTCGGCCGTCACGGCGGTCGTCCTCGCCGGTGCGAACGGGACGTTCAGCGGCGGCGCCGACATGAAGGGGTTCGGCGAGAACCCGCCGCCGCGGCCGAACGCGCGCGATCTGATCGACGCGCTCGAAGCCTCGGCGAAGCCCGTCGTCGCGGCGATCGAGGGCGTCGCGATGGGCGGCGGGCTCGAGGTCGCGCTGGGGTGCGACTACCGGATCGCCGCGCCGTCCGCGCGGCTCGCGTTTCCCGAGATCAAGCGCGGCCTGCTCCCCGGCGCCGGCGGGACGCAGCGCGCGCCCCGGCTGATCGGCGCGCGCGCGGCGCTCGAGCTGATCGCCGGCGGCGAGCCGGTCGGCGCGGCGCGCGCGAAGGAGCTGGGGCTGGTCGACGCGGTCGAGGACGATCCGCTCGCCGCGGCGGTCGCGTTCGCGCGTACGCTGGCGGACAAACCGCGCCGCCGCGTCAGCGAGATGACGCCGGTTCGCGACGACGCGGCGCTGAACGAGGCGCGCCGGCGTGCGCAGCCGGAGGCGCGCGGAGGGCTCGCCGAGCACCGCGCGATCGCGTGCGTCGCCGACGCGTTCGAGATGCCGTTCGCGGAAGGGCTCGTGCGCGAGCGCGAGCGGTTCGTCGAGCTGCTGGCGTCCGAGCAGGCGCAGGCGCGGATCCATCTGTTCTTCGCGGAGCGCGAGGCGGCGAAGCTCCCCGACGGCGGGACGGCCCAGCCGTTCACGGTCGCGACGGCGGCGGTGATCGGCGGCGGGACGATGGGGACCGCGATCGCGATGGCGTGCGCGAACGCCGGCGTGCGCGTCCGGCTGGTCGACGTGAAGCCCGAGCTGCTCGAGCGCGCGCGCGGGATCATCGCCGGCAACTACGCCGCGACGCAACGCAAGGGCAAGCTCACGCAGGACGAGGTCGACGCGCGGCTGGCGCGGATCGCGTTCGAGACCTCGCTCGACGCGGCGGCGGACGTCGATCTGGTGATCGAGGCGGTGTTCGAGGAGATGGCGGTCAAGCAGGAGGTCTTCCGCGCGCTCGACGGGATAGCGCGCGAGGGGGCGATCCTCGCGACGAACACCTCGACGCTCGACGTCGACGCGATCGCCGCGGTGACGCGCCGCCCCGAGGACGTCGTCGGGATGCACTTCTTCAGCCCCGCGAACGTGATGAAGCTGCTCGAGATCGTCCGCGGCGCGCGCAGCTCGCGCACGGCGGTCGCCCGCGCGCTCGGGATCGCGAAGCAGCTGAAGAAAGTCGGCGTCGTCGCGGGGAACTGCGACGGGTTCATCGGGAACCGGATGCTGCACCAGTACTTGCGCGAAGCGCAGTTCTTGCTCGAGGAAGGCGCCTCACCGCAGCAGGTCGACGACGTGATTCGCCGGCTGGGGCTTCCGATGGGGCCGTTCCAGATGGGCGACCTCGCCGGGCTCGACGTGGGCTGGCGGATCCGCAAGGGGAAGCACGCGATCGCGCCGCCGGTCGGGCGCTACTCGAAGGTCTCCGACGAGCTGTGCGAGCTGGGGCGGTTCGGCCAGAAGACCGGCGCCGGATACTATCGCTATGCCGACGGCGATCGCACGCCGCTCCCCGATCCGTTCGTCGAGGAGCTGATCGCGCGGGTCGCGCGCGAGGCGGGGATCGAGCGGCGGGCGATCGGCGACGACGAGATCCTGAAACGCTGCATGTATCCGCTGATCAACGAGGCGGCGAAGATCCTCGAAGAGGGGATCGCGGCCCGGCCCGGCGACGTCGACGTCGTGTGGGTCTACGGCTACGGCTTCCCGGCGTGGCGCGGCGGGCCGCTGCGCTGGGCGGACTCGATCGGGCTGCGCTCGATCGTCGAGGACCTGCAGGCGTTCGAGCGCGTCCACGGCGAGGCGTGGACGCCCGCGCCGCTGCTGCGCGAGCTCGCCGAGAGCGGCGGTACGTTCGGCGCCTGGAAGCGCCCCGCATCGGGCGCGGCACACGAGACGAAGGAGACGGCACATGCGTGAGGCGGTGATCGTGTCGACGGCGCGGACGCCGATCGGCAAGGCGTTCCGCGGCGCGTTCAACGACACGCACGGCGCGACAATGGCCGGTCACGTGATCGACCACGCGGTGCGTCGCAGCGGGCTCGACCCGGCGGAGATCGAGGACGTCATCCTCGGCTGCGCCGATCCCGAAGGCGCGACCGGCCACAACATCGCGCGGATCGCGGCGATCCGCGCGGGCTTGCCGGTCACGACCGCGGGGACGACGGTGAACAGGTTCTGCAGCAGCGGCTTGCAGGCGATCGCGTTCGCCGCGCAGCGCGTGATCGTCGACGGCGTCCCGGCGCTGGTCGCGGGCGGCGTCGAGTCGATCAGCCTCGTGCAGCCCACGATGAACAAGTCGCACCTGCGCGAGGAATGGCTCGCCGAGCACAAGCCCGAGCTGTGGATGCCGATGATCGAGACCGCCGACATCGTCGCGAAGCGCTACGGGATCAGCCGCGAGCGCCAGGACGAGTATTCGCTGATGAGCCAGCAGCGCACCGCCGCCGCGCAGCGGGCCGGCCGCTTCGACGCCGAGATCGTCCCGCTCCCGACGCGCAAGAAAGTCCCCGTCCCCCAACCCGCCGGCGTCGGCGCCCCCACGAACGGCGCACGCTCGAATGTCATCCTGAGCCCGTCGAAGGATGAGCCGCAGCCGGAATGGACCTACGAGGACGTGGTCCTCGCGAAGGACGAGGGTAACCGCCCCGACACGACGCTCGAAGGCCTCGCGAAACTGCAGCCGGTGCGCGGTCCCGAGTACTTCATCACCGCCGGGAACGCGAGCCAGCTCTCGGACGGGGCGTCGGCGTGCGTGGTGATGGACGCGAAGCTCGCCGAGCAGCGCAACATCGAGCCGCTCGGGTACTTCCGCGGGATGGCGGTGAGCGGCCTCGAGCCCGACGAGATGGGGATCGGTCCCGTCTTCGCGATCCCGCGGCTGCTGGAGCGCCAGGGTCTCACCGTCGACGACATCGACCTGTGGGAACTGAATGAAGCGTTCGCGGTGCAGGCGCTGTACTGCCGCGAGCGGCTCGGGATCCCGCTCGAGAAGTACAACGTCGACGGCGGCGCGATCTCGATCGGACACCCGTACGGGATGAGCGGCGCGCGCATGACCGGCCACGCGCTCATCGAAGGAAAGCGACGCGGCGCGAAGCGCGTCGTCGTGACCATGTGCATCGGCGGCGGCCAAGGTGCGGCCGCGCTGTTCGAGATCGCCTGACCGCTAGCTCACCGCGGCGCCATCCGCAGCGCGCCGTCGAGGCGGATCGTCTCGCCGTTGAGGTATCCGTTCTCGCAACAGTGCACGACGAGCTGCGCATATTCGTCGGGGCTCCCAAGCCGCTTGGGGAATGGGATCGACGCGCCGAGCGAGGCTTGCGCTTCCGGCGGGAGCTCGCCGAGCAGCGGCGTCTGGAACAATCCCGGCGCTATCGTCAGGACGCGCACACCGAACTGCGCTAGCTCGCGCGCGAGCGGCAGCGTCAGTGCCGCGATCCCGCCTTTCGAGGCCGCGTACGCGGCTTGACCGATCTGGCCCTCGAACGCCGCCACCGACGCAGTCATCACGACGACGCCGCGCTCGCCGCTCTCCAGCGGTTCGAGTGCGGTCATCTGCGCCGTCGCGAGCCGGGTGACGTTGAACGTGCCGATCAAATTCACCCGAATCACGCGCTCGAACTCGCCGAGCGGCATCGGGCCGTCGCGCCCGATCATGCGGCGCGCCGTCCCGATCCCCGCGCAGTTCACCACGATCCGCGCGTCGCCGTGCGCCGCGCGCAGCCGTTCCAGCGCCGACGTGACGCCGTCGGGATCGCTCACGTCGCACGCCGCCGCGACGCCGGCGATCTCGCTCGCGACGGCTTGCGCGCGCGCTTCGTCACGATCGAGGATACCGACCTTCGCGCCGAGGCCCGCGAGCCGCCGCGCCGTCGCGGCGCCCAGTCCGGATGCGCCGCCCGTGACGATCGCCGCGAGCTCGGAGACGTTCATGTGCGGCTCACGTTCGCGGCGCGCTACTCGCCGCCGCCCGCGATCGTCATACCGCCGTCGACCATCAGCACCGCGCCGGTGATGAACGAGCCGGCTTTCGAGGCGAGGAAGACCGCCGGGCCGGCGACTTCGTCGGGCTCGCCGATGCGGCGCAGCGGATAGCCGCGCACCGCGGCGGCGTAGATCTCCGGGTCTTCCCAGAGCTTGCGCGCGAAGTCGGTGCGGATGATCGCGGGCGCGATCGCGTTGACGCGCACGTTCTTCGGACCCCACTCCACGGCGAGGTTGCGCACTAGCTGCAGATCGGCGGCCTTCGAGATGCCGTAGGCGCCGAGATGCGTGTTCCCTTTCACGCCCGCGATGCTGGAGACGACGATCACCGAGCCGTCGCCGCGCTCGGCCATCTGCGGGATCACCATCGAGCACAGCCAGATGTTGCTGCGCACGTTGCTCGCCATGATCTTGTCGAACGCCTCGTCGGTGATGCTCAGCAGCGGCCCGAAGTACGGGTTCACCGCCGCGTTGCAGACCAGAACGTCGATCCGGCCCCACTCGGCCAGCGTCCGGTCGACCAGCGCCTGGAGCGCCGCCTTGTCGGAGATACTCGCCGCCTGCGCGATCGCGCTCCCGCCGCGTTCCCGAATCCCGGCCGCGACGGCCTCGCAGGCGTCGGCCTTCCGGCTGGAGATAACGACCTTTGCCCCGGCCTCGGCCATGCGCTCCGCGATCGCCCGGCCGATCCCGCGCGACGAACCGGTGATGAGGGCGACCCGCCCGGTCATGTCGAATAACACGTTTGTCTCTTTCCCTCCAAGCGCCGAGGAAGCCGAAAACCGATGGACCTAGCGTTCAGCCCAGAAGAGCGCGCGTTTCGCGAGGAGGTGCGCGCGTTCATCGCCGCCCGTCTCCCCGAGGACATTCGCCGGAAGGTCCAGGCGGGCGATCCGCTCGTCAAGGACGATTACGCTCGCTGGCACCGGATTCTGCACGAGCAGGGCTGGGTTGCACCGAACTGGCCGAAGCAGTACGGCGGCACCGGCTGGAGCCCCGTGCAGAAGCACATCTGGGAGGAAGAGGTCAGCTACGGCTGGGCCCCGCGCCTGCTCCCGTTCGGGCTCTCGATGGTCGCGCCGGTGATCATCGAGTTCGGCAACGACGAGCAGCGCGCGCGATACCTCCCGAAGATCCACAGCGGCGAGGAGTTCTGGTGCCAGGGGTACTCGGAGCCCGGGTCCGGCTCCGATCTCGCCTCGCTGCAGACGCGCGCGGAACGCGACGGCGACCACTACGTCATCAACGGGACGAAGACGTGGATCACCGCGGCGCAGTGGGCCGACTGGATCTTCGTCCTCGCGCGCACCTCGCAGGAGCCGAAGAAGCAGGACGGCATCTCGTTCATCCTCGCCGACATGACGACGCCGGGGATCACCGTGCGGCCGATCGAGACGATCGACGGCGGGCGCGAGATCAACGAGGTCCATCTCGAGAATGCGCGCGTCCCGGTGACGAACCGCGTCGGCGGTGAGGGCGAGGGCTGGAACATCGCCAAGTTCCTGCTCGAGCACGAGCGCACCGGAACGGCCGGTATCCCGGGCTGCCGCCAGCAGCTCGAAGCGCTGTACGAGCTGCTCGCGCACGAAGGTATCGAGGACCGGCGGCTGCGCGAGCGCGCGGCGCTGGTCGAGATCGAGCTCGAAGCGCTCGCATTCACCGAGCTGCGCACGCTCGCCGCCGAGTCGGCGGGGAAGCGTCCCGGGCCCGAGTCGTCGATCCTGAAGATCAAAGGGACGGAGATCCAGCAGGCGATCAGCGAGCTCGCGCTCGACGCGCTGGGGCCGTACACCGAGCGGCACGTCGCGCCGAAGTACTTCAACTACCGCAAGACGTCGATCTACGCCGGCTCGAACGAGATCCAGAAGAACATCATCGCCAAGCGCATCCTGAAACTCTAGCGGAGTCGCCTCACCGTGGATTTCACGCTTTCACCCGAGCAGCTTCTCATCAAGGACAGCGTCGCGCGGTTCGCCGCGGGCGACCACGCCGGCGGCGAGCACTGGCCGACGTTCGCGGAGCTGGGCTGGCTCGCGATCGGCGCGCCCGACGAGCTGGGCGGTTTCGGCGGACCCCTCGAGACGCTGCTGCTGATGGAACAGTTCGGCCGCGGCCTCGTCGTCTCGCCGTACGTCGCGCAGGTCGTCTTCGCCGGCACGATCCTGCGCGCCGCGAACCGCACCGAGCTGCTGCAGCGGCTCGTCGAGGGCGAGGAGCGCTTCGCGGTCGCGTACGAGGAGCCGCACGCGCGCTACGATCCCGCGCGCGTCGCGATGAGCGCCGTGCGCGAGGGCGACGACTACGTCATCAGCGGCACGAAGGTGCGCGTGCTCGATGCCTCGACCGCGGACACGCTGATCGTCTCGGCGCGCACCGGCGACGAGATCACGCTGTTCGCGGTGCCGGCGGACGCCGCCGGCGTGACGCGCGAGAAGTACGAGTCCGAGGACGGCTACGACGTCGCGAACGTTCGGTTCCAGAACGTGCGCACCGGTCCGGCGACCGTGATCGGCGCAATCGGCGGCGGGCTGGAGCTGCTCGAGCGCGGGCTCGACCACGCCACCGCGGCGCTGTGCGCGGAGGCGCTCGGGCTGATGAGCACGATGCTCGAAGCGACGGTCGAGTACACGAAACAGCGGGTGCAGTTCGGCGTCCCGATCGGCTCGTTCCAGGCGCTGCAGCACCGCATGGCCGAGATGTTCATCGAGCTCGAGCTCGCGCGCTCGATGGCGTACCTCGCCGCGATGACGCTCGATGCGGACGACGCCGTCGCGCGCCGCCGCGGGATCTCCGCCGCGAAGGCGCAGATCGCGAAGTCGGGCCGGTTCGTCGGCCAGAACGCGATCCAGCTGCACGGCGGGATCGGGATGAGCGAGGAGTACAAGGTCGGCCACTACTTCAAGCGGATGACGCTCGTCGAGCGGCTGCTGGGCGACGCCGACTACCACCTCGCGCGCTTCATCGCGTCGCGCGGCGCGAAGTCCGAGTCGGTAACGCCGGCCGCGGTAGGCTAGGTCAGACGGGGACGCGCTCCGGCTCGAGCCGGAGCGTGCGAACCCAGAGCGTCGTGATCGTCTCGATCAGCTTGTCGACGGACGGCCGACGCGGGGCCAGGACCCATTCGAGCAGCAGGTCGTGTGCGGCGCCGGCGATCGCAGCGCTGAGCAGCCGGCTGTCGACGGACTCGCTCTCGACGCGCTGTGCGGCGCGGGTCATCTTCTTGACGAAGGCCTCGCGCTTCGCGCGGCGGTGCGCTTCGAGGTCGGCGTGCATGCCGACCGCCTCGATCGTGTAGATGCGCGCGAGCCGTGCGTCGCTGGTGAGATAGCGGAAGTACGCCGCGGTGCTGCTGCGGATCCGTTCGGCCGGCCCGCTCTGGGTGTCGCGCAACGCCTCGACGGTGCGCTGGAACGCATTCTCCGCGATCTGATCGTAGAGCGTCCGCAGGAGCGCCTCGCGCGAGGGGAACTCCTCGTAGAAATGCCGGGCGGTCACGCCGGAGGCGCTGCACAGCATCGGGATCGTCGTCTTCTGGAAGCCGACGGTCCCGAACAGCTCCAGGCCGGCGTCGAGCAGCCGTTCGCGGCGTTCCGCGCGCCGCTCGGGGGCCGAGAGACCGGCGTAGACGCGGCCCTTGGACGCCGCCTGCGGCCCTTTTGCGCGTGCGCCGTTCGACCCCGCTCTCGCTGTCGCCATGGGCGAGGTACTTCTTTGCCGTCGAGCAAGCGTCCCCGCGCCGGCGGGCGGCGCGGGGTTCGGCCTCAGCGCTTCGTGCGCGTCTTCCGGCCGCCCGACGACCGCTTTGCGGCCTTCTTGCGCCCCGCGGAGCCCCGGGTCGTGGAGCCGCGCGCCGTCGACGACTTCTTCGAGGACGACTTCTTGGCCGACGACTTCTTCGCCGAGGACTTCTTCGCTGAGGACTTCTTTCGGGAGCCGCCCCGGCCGCCGCTCTGCGCGCGTTCTTTGAAGCGCTGCATCTCCTCGCCGAGCTGGCGCAGACGGTCATCGCCGAGCGTCTTGCGCGCCTCGTCGAAGATCGTGCTTTCCTCTTCCTTGACGTGGTGCTGGACGAGCTCCTTGAGAACTTTGACTTTCGCGTCGCGCGTCTCGTCGCGGCCGCGGCTCTGCTCGATCTTGGCGATCATGTCCTTGACCATGCCGTGCTCTTCGGCCGCCTCGAGGACGCTGTCACGCTCTTCCTTCCCGCCGCGCTTCCGCAGCGCCGGATAGAACAGCTTCTCTTCCATCTCCGCGTGAACGGTGAGCGCCTGAACGATCTTCGCGATCGTGCTGCGCCGCTCGGCCGCCGGCGTCTCCTCCCCGAGCGCAACCTTGAACAGCGCGTCCACCTCACGATGGTCCGAACGGAGCAGATCGAGCGCATCCTTCGGCGCACCCGCTTCCTGACCGCCGTTCTCGTCGTCGTTCCCGCTCTGCCCCAACACGCGCGACACCGTCTCTTTGATATTCATCCCGTCCCTCGCTCGGCCGTCATTCGAGCACGGAATACCCGCGTCGTCGGGCCGCTCAAACGTCGGCGTGCAGTCATGCCGCGGTATACCTTTCGGCCGACTTCCGCCGGCAAGCGACACACGAGCGTCATTGCGGCCCGCGAGCGGCGAAACGAGCGCGGTGCCCCGCATTCCGCGCCGCCTGCAAGGACGTTTCTATCGCGATGCTCGCGGCGGCCAGCCCGTCGAGGAGTTCGTCAGCGCTCTACCGCTCGCCCATCAATTTGCGGTCTACCGTATGCTCGAACGGATCGATTCGCTCGACGAGAAGCATTCCGATCTCGCCTACCCGTACAGCAGCCAGATCGAGGGCGAGCTTCGGGAGTTACGCTGTCACTACGGAAACATACACTACCGGATTCTCTACCGGCGCTCCGAGCAGTTCGTCGTCTTGCTGCACGCGTTCCGCAAGGCGACAGCGGCCACTCCGGAGCGCGACAAGGAGATCGCTCGGCGGCGCTGGGCCGACTTCAAGAAGCGGATGGATGAGGCACCGCGATCGACACCGAGCCCGATCGGGAAACGAGGCGTGCGGCTCCCTTGACCGAGGTTATCAATTTTGGTAAGCTCTCCGTAGCGATGGCGAAAAAGGAGCGAGTGAGCCCGTTAGGCGACGATGTCGCCACCGCGGTCGCCCGGCGGCGGTCGGACCCGAAATACGCCGATGTCGAGCGGCGCTACGAGCAGAGCATGGCGATCGCCGATCTCGTCATTCTGCACCGCACGCGAAGCGGGATGACCCAGCGAGAGCTTGCACGACGAATGGGAACCAGCGAAACGGCCGTCGCACGGCTGGAGTCAGGGTTTCATCTTCCGTCGACCGAGACGCTGCGGCGCGTTGCTGCTGCGCTAGGGGGCCGTTTGACGATCGGCATCGAGTTCGGCGACGGGAAACCCACTACACGTGGTGGTTCGCGAAGAGCGGCTCGGTGACGGGGCGGAGGAACCAGGGCATCGTGGTCTGGACGATGCCGTCGATCTGGCGGTTTTGAGACGTCACGATGGCGACGAGCACGGAGCCGTGGAGATCCGAGCGGAGGCCGCTGGGAAGCGGGAAGAAGAGGGCGATGTAGATCACCGCCCAGATGCCGATCAGCGCTTTCACGATGCCGACTGCGGCACCGGCGAGCGCGTTGCCGATGCCGATCACCGGGAGCTTCGCGATTCGCGAGAGGATCGATGCGATCAGCAGCAGCGCGGCGTAGACGATGATCGCGAAGGAGATCATCCCCGCGATGTGCGCGCTGCCGGGGTTGATGTGGAAGAAGGCGCGCATCGTCGAGTCGAGCGTGCCCGGGTAGTGGAGCGCGGCGAAGATCGCCGCCGCGATCGCGACGAAGCCGCCGACCTCGCCCACGAAGCCGCGCTTGAAGCCCTTCAGCGCGAAGAGCAGCGCGACCGCCGCGATGACGAGGTCGGGCCAGGTCACGTCCGCGGTACGGCGCCGAAACGCTCGCGCAGCGCCGCGACGATCCGCTGCATCGCCGCGTCCGCATCCTCGTCGGTCAGCGTCTTCTCGTCGCTCTGCAGCACGATCCGCAGCGCGAGCGACTTCTTCCCTTCGCCGACCTGCGGGCCGCGGTACTCGTCGAAAACCGTCGCGCTCCGCACGAGCGGCTCTTCGCGCACGGCGTCGGTGAGATCGCCGGCCAGGACGTCGAGGTCCACCACGACCGCGAGATCGCGGTCGACCGCCGGGAACTTCGAGGGCGCGACGTACTTCGGCGTGACGCGCGGCGGGAGCGCCTCCACGAAGACGGTTGCGAGCGCGGTCGTGTCGGCGACGTCGTATGCGCGCGCGAGCCGGGGATCGACCACGCCGACGTAGCCGACGACCGTCTCGCCGACGCGCATCGCCGCGGTCTTCCCAGGATGCAGCCCGGGCATCGCGCCGCGCTCGACACGCGCGTCGGTGCCCGTGATGCGGCGGAGCAGCGCCAGCATGTCGGACTTGAGCCGGCCGAACGCACTCTCGCCGCCCGCGTGCAGCGCGGTGAGCTGCACCGTTTCGACCGGCTGTGCACGATGGCCGAAGACGTGGCCCAGCTCGAAGCGCAGATACGGGCGCAGCGCGCGGTCGCGCGCGGCGAACTCGAGCAGCGCGGGCGCGAGCGAGAAGCGCATCCAGCGCTGGTCCTCGCTGAGCGGGTTCACGATCTCGACCGGCTCGTCGACCGCGATGCCGTTCTCGCGCCACGTCTGCGCGACGCTCGCCGGTTGCAGCGAGAGCGAGAGCACCTCGGTGTACCCCAGTCCGGCGAAGAGCGTCGCGAGCTCGGTCTCGCGGTCGAACTCCGCCGAGGAGACGTCCTGCGGCACCAACGGCGGAACCTCCGCGCGCACGTGCTCGTAACCGACGACGCGCGCGACCTCTTCGACCAGATCCGCCGTGATCGCGACGTCACCCCGCCAGTACGGCGGCGTCACCGACAGCACGGCGTTCGCCTCGCCGCCTGGCCCCGTCGCTGCGGCCTCTACGCGGAACCCGAGCGACTTCAGCGCGCGTTCGATCTCCGCGACCGTCAGCGTGAACCCCAGCAGCCGTTCCACCTCGCCCGCCGGCAATCGCACGGGCGCCGCTTCCGTCGCCGGACGCCCCGCGGCGCGCGGCATGCGAACCGTGCCGCCTTCTTGCTCGAGCAATCGCGCGGCACGCGCGGCGCCGAGGTCGGAGAGCGCCGACGGCAGCGACTTCTCGAACCGGCTCGACGCCTCGGTGCGCAGCTTCAGCATCGTCGAGGCACGCCGGATGCGCGGTCCGGTCCACGTCGCCGCTTCGATCAGCACCTCGGTCGTGTCGTCCTCGACCTCGCTGCGCTGACCGCCCATGATCCCCGCGATCGACGTCGGCCCGTCCTCGTCCGCGATCACGATCGCGCGCGAGTCGAGCGTGCGCTCCTGACCGTCGAGCGTCGTGAACCGCTCGCCGTCGGCGGCGTCGCGCACGATGAGATGCTTCCCCGCGACGCGGTCCCAGTCGAAGAAGTGCAGCGGCTGCCCGAGCTCGAGCATCACGAAGTTCGACACGTCGACGACGTTGTTCAGCGGCCGCTGTCCGGCGAGCGCGAGCCGAATCCGCATCCACGACTTTGCCGGCCGCACGCGCAGGCCGCTCACGCGCTGGTAGACGAAGCGTTTGCAGTCGACCGTCTCGATCGTCACCCGCGCGTCGTCGCTCCCGCCCTCGTACTGCACCTGCGTCGACGGCTCGCGCAACGCGACGCCGTACGACGCGGCGAGCTCGCGCGCGAGCCCGACGATCGAGAGCGCGTCGGGACGGTTCGGCGTCACGTCGACCTCGAGCACCGGCTCGTTCAGCCGGAAGTACGCGATCGCGTCGGTCCCGAGCGGGATCGACGGCTCGAGCTGCATGATCCCGTCCTCGAACCACTCCGCCGGCAGCCCGATCTCTTCGGCGGAGATCAGCATCCCCTCGGAGTCGATCCCGCGCATCTTGCGCGGCGCGATCTTCAACCCGCCCGCCAACTCCGCGCCGATGCGCGCGACCGGCACGGTCTGGCCTTCGGCAACGTTCGCGGCGGCGGTCGCGATCAGCAGCGTCTTCTCGCCGCCGGCGTCGATCGTGCAGAGCTGCAAGCGGTCCGCGTTCGGATGCCGCTCCAGCTTCGTGATGCGGCCGACGACGACGTTCGTCAGCCGCGCTCGCGTCTCGACGTCGTCGACCGGGAAGCCGAGCGCGGCGAGCCGCACGACGATCGCGTCCGCGTCGTCGGGGAGATCGACGTAGTCGCGCAGCCAGGCCAGCGGCACGCGCATCAGGCGAGCGCCTCCGCGAAGCCGGGCGCGTTCTCGATGAACGCGCGGATGTCGTTGATGTCGTGCCGTTTCATCGCGATCCGTTCCAAGCCGCAGCCGAACGCCCAGCCCGTCACCTCGTCGGGATCGTAGCCGACCGCGCGCAGCACGTTCGGATGGACCATCCCGCTCCCGCCGATCTCGATCCAGCCGCTCCCTCCGCACGTCCGGCATGCGCCGCCGCGGCCCTCGCACGCCGGGCACTTCACGTCGATCTCTGCCGACGGCTCGGTGAACGGGAAGAACGACGGCCGGAACCGCACGTCGGCCGACGGCCCGAACAGCTCGCGGCACATCCCGACCAGCATCCCTTTCAAGTGCCCGAAGTGGATGCCGCGCCCGACCATCAGCCCTTCGACCTGGTGGAACATGTAGAGATGGCGCGCGTCGATCGCGTCGCGGCGGTATGCCTTCCCCGGCACGATGATCGCGATCGGCGGACCGTGCTGCCGCATCGCGCGCACCTGCATCGGCGAGGTGTGCGTCCGCAGCACCAGATCCGGCCGCAGGTAGAACGAGTCGAGCCCCTCGCGCGCCGGATGATCGGGCGGGATGTTGAGCGCGTCGAAGTTGTTCGCGTCGGTCTCGATCTCCGGGCCGAGCACGACCGCGAAGCCGTGGCGCGTGAAATAGCGCGCGACCTCGAGCGTGACTTGGCGAACCGGATGGATCGCGCCCAGGTGCGCCGGCGGCCCGGGGAACGTGACGTCGATCGTGTCCTGAAGCGACCGCTCCAGCGCGGCGCGCTCGACGCGCGCGAGCGCTTCGGTCAGCTCGGCTTCGAGCGCTTGCACCGCTTCGTTGATCACTTTGCCGGCGCCGGGGCGCTCCGCGGGCGGCAGCTTGCCGATCCCCTTGCGGACCTCGGTCACCGCGCCGCTGCGGCCCAGAAACGCCACGCGCACCGCGTCGAGGGCGCGCGCGTCGGACGCGCTCGCGACCGCGTCGCGGAAGCGCGCGGCCAGCGACGCGAGGTTCGCTTCGAGTTCAGTCATGCCGGTCGTCGTCATATGCAAACGCGAACGCCCAGTCCTTGAGGACCGGGCGTTTCGCACACTCTCTTCTGAAATCGCCCTCGCCGAGCGAGGGCCCCCGCGCTACGTCAGTTCGCGGGCGTGGGATGCAATTGCCGGTACATCAGGTACGCGCTTATCGAGCCCGTGGTGCTAAACAATTTCCAGAATACGTCGGAGGTGCGCATGTGCGTCGGCGGTTCCCTCTCCTGTCTTCGGTACGCGCTTTGTACGCGTCGGCAGGGGTGAGTATAGCACCAGCCCGGGGTGCCGCCAAGTCTTGACAGATCAGCGTTTTTCGGCGACTTGACAAGGGTCTTGACAGCGCGAGGCCTCGTACAGAGCGATGCTTCCCGCGACCGCCGCATTCAAACTCTCGGCCGCCCCCCGCTGCCGTATCCGTATGGACAGGTCCCAGCGGGGGAGCCAGTCCCGGACCCCGCGGCGTTCGTTGCCGACCGCGAGGACCGCGTTGGCGGGGATGCGCGCGCTGCCCAGGTCCTCGCCCTCCACGTCGGTCGCGACGACCGGGCGTCCCGCGGCCGCCGCGGCGGCGAGCACCTCCTCGGCGTCCGTCACCGCGACCGGGAGCCGGAAGAGCGAACCCATCGCCGCACGGACGACCTTCGGGGCGAACGGATCGGCCCCGCCGCGTCCGAACAGCACGCCGGCGGCCCCGAACGCCTCCGCCGAGCGGACCAGCGTCCCCGCGTTCCCTGGATCGCCGACGCCGGCGAGCAGCAGCACGGTGCCTTCTCGCGCGAGCACGTCGGCGACCGTCGCGGCGGGCAGGTCGAAGACGGCCAGGACCCCGGCCGGCGTCTCGACGTCGGAGAGCCGCACGAAGGCGCGTTCCGGGACGACGTAGACGGGCGTGCCGCCCGCCTCCCAGCGGCCGGGGTCGAGTCGCGCGAGCCCTTCCGGCGTCCCATAGATCTCGCGCGGGCGCAGGCCGCTGCGGGCGGCCTCCTCGAGCAGCGTCGGGCCTTCGGCGGCGAACCGGCCGGCCTCGCGGCGGCCCCGCGGGGTGCGCAGCTCGCGGACGGCGGCGAGCCGGGGGTTGTGCGGGCTCAGCTCGTTCGGCACGGGAGCGGTTTCCACGGCGGAGTCCGGGCCGCCCCGTGGAACCGCTTTGGGCCGTGAAGGACAGCCGCGTCGCCGAGATCGCCTGGATGACCGTCATCGCGATCGTCGTCGCGGCGGGCGGGAACGTGGTGCTCGGGATGCTGGCGGCACACCGCGCGTTCGCGGCGGTGCTGCTGCTCGCCGTGGTGGTGCTCGCGCTGCTGAACCTGCGGCGCGCGTTCGTCGGCAACGCACCGACCGCGCGCATCGACGTGACCAAGGCCGCGACGTACCTGGCCGCGGCGGTCCTCGCGTTCGTCGCGATCGGGCTGCACGTCCACTGGGCGATCGGCGCGACGATCGCCGCGGCGGAAGCCGCGATCGTGTTCGACATCGTCACCATCGCCGCGCGGCCGAAGGCCGTGCCGGGGGAAGAGATCATCTGAGATGCCGGTCTTCGTCACGGGCGGTACGGGTTACATCGGAAGCAGCGTCGTGCGCGAGCTGCGGCGCCGCGCCCACGTCGTGCGCGCGCTCGCGCGCAGCGAGGAGGCGGAGCGCAAGATCCGCGCGCTCGGCGCCGAGCCGGTGCGCGGCGAGATGCGCGACCTCGACGTTCTGCGCGCCGAAGCGGCGCACGCGGACGCGGTCGTCCACTGCGCGGTCGAGTACTCCGCCGAAGGCGTCGCGGTCGAGCGCGCCGCGCTCGAGGCGCTGATCGACGCGCTGCCGCCGGGGCGGGCGTTCGTCTACACGAGCGGCTGCTGGGTCTACGGTTCGCGCGGAGATGCGATCGTCGACGAGAACGCGCCGCTCGCGCCGCTCGAGCTCGTCGCGTGGCGGCCCGCGCACGAGGAGCTCGTCCTCGCGCAGGACGGGCGCTTGCGCGCGCTCGTGCTGCGGCCGGGGATCGTCTACGGCGACGGCGGCGGGATCCCGGGCGGGATGGTCGCCGACGCGCGCAAAGGCGCCGTGCGGGTCGTCGGTGACGGTGCGAACCGCTGGCCGACCGTGCGCCACGACGCGCTCGCCGAGCTGTACGGCGCCGCGATCGACACGCACACCGCGCACGGCGTCTACAACGCGCAGCGCGGCGCATCGGTGCCGTACGTCGAGGTGGCGCGTGCGGCGGCGCGCGCCGCCGGCGGTGACGGCACGGTGCAGCACGTCGCGCTGGACGAGGCGCGCGCGCAAATGGGCGGATTCGCCGACGCGCTCGCGTGCGATCTGCAGACCGACTCCTCGCGCGCGGCGCGCGAGCTCGGCTGGGAGCCGCACCGCCCGACGCTGCTCGAAGAGCTCGCGAACACGACGGTCGTCTGATGGAGCTGCTGGGCACCAAGCGCATCTACCAAGGGAAGGTCGTCAACCTGCGCGTCGACACGCTGCGGAGCCCGAGCGGGAAGCCGCACGACGTCGAGGTCGTCGAGCACGCCGAGGCGGTCGTCGTGATCGTGCGCCCGACTCCGCATCAGATGCTGCTGGTGCGGCAGTACCGCCATCCGCTCGCGCGCGACAACTGGGAGGTCGTCGCCGGCGGGATGAACGACGGCGAGTCGCCGGAGGAAGCGGCGGCGCGCGAGCTCCGTGAGGAGACCGGCTACGTCGCGCACCGCGTCGAGCGGTTGTGGTCGGCGTTCTCGGCGCCCGGGTTTTGCGACGAGCTGCTGCACTTCTGCGTCGTCGACGGCTACGACGTCGGCGAGCGCGAGGGCTACGACGAAGGCGAGGAGGAGATGCAGCTCGGCATCTTCTCGGTCGAAGAGCTGTGGCGGAAGATCCGCGACGACGAGCTCCCCGACTCGAAGACGCAGATCGCGGTGCTGTGGGCGCGGAGCGCGCGCAGCTAGTCGTCGCGCTGCAGTCCGCGCTGATGCGCGCGGTCGGCGAGTTCGGCGAGGGCGAGGCGTTCGAGCCGCACCGCGCGCGCGTGCTCGCCACCGCGGCGGCGCTCGACTACGTGCTGATGCTCGCCACCGGCACGGCCGGCGTGCGGATCCCGGAGCGCGACGCCGAGCGCGCGATTCGCGACGGGATCGCGCGCGGCGTCGACGACCTCCTCGCCGCGGCGAGCGCGATCGCGCGCACCGGGACGCCCGAGGCGCGAGCGTTCGCGCGCGAGGCCGCGGCGTCGCTGCGCGCTCTCGTGCGCGAGGAAGGCCTGGAGAGCGACGAGCGCAGCTTCGCGCTGATCGCGCTCACGAACGCGTGAGCGAAGAACGTCCGGCGATCGACCGCGAGGTCATCGTGAGCTCGCTCGATGCGGACGAGGCGTACGTGCTCGATGAAGAGATGCGCTCGGTGGTGCTCGACCACGGCGCTCGCACCGGGGTCGTCACCGTGCTGCTGCACGGCCTCACCGCAAGCCCGCGGACCTGGCGCGATTTCGCCCGCGCTCGCTTCGCGCGCGGTGAGAACGTCCTCGTGCCGCGGCTGCCGCGCCACGGGCACGCCGACCGCGAGACCGACGCACTCGAAGGGCTTACAGGCGAAGAGCTGCGCGCGCAGGGCGAGCGGATCGTCGACGCGGCGGCGGCGCTCGGCGAGCGTATCGTGCTGGTCGGTCACTCGCTCGGCGGTGCGCTGGCGCTGCATCTCGGCCATAACGACGCGCGGGTGTTTCGGGTCGTCGCGGTCGCGCCGTTCCTTGGGATCCGGCGCCTCCCCGCCGGCTGGCACGCGTGGATGCGCGCGCTGCTGGAGCGCACGCCCAGCCGGTTCTTGTACTGGGACCCGATCGACCGTGGCCGCGGCGCGCCGCAGCACGGCTATCACCGCTACACGACGCGCTCGCTCGCCGCGGGTCTCGCGCTCGCCGATGCCCTGCGCGCGGACGCGCAGAGCGGCCCGCCGCGCGCGGCGCACGTCGAGATCGTGCGTAACGCGGGCGAGACGTCGGTCAACAACCGTACCATCGAGGAGCTCGTGCGAACGTGGCGCGCCGCCGGCGGCGAGCGCGTCCGCGTACACGAGCTGACCGGCCTCGGCGCCTCGCACGACATCGTCGAGCCGGAGCGGCGAGGTGCGCCTGCGCAGCGCTTTTTGCCATTGCTGCATCAGATTCTCGACGAGCCGCCGCCGGACACCGACACGCTGATCGACGCGCGCGACGCGGGGTAGCGCCGTCAGCCGTGGACGAAGCGCACGTCGCGGAGGCGGGAGCCGGCGGCGGCGCCGGGCGGGAAGAGGGCGCCGATCCCCTCTGCGACGTCGGGAGCGAGGCGGATCTCGGCGGCGCGGGCGTTCTCCTCGACGTGCGCGACGTGCTCGCAGCCGGGGAGCGCGAAGACGTCCTCGCCGCGGCTCAGCACCCACGCGAGCGCGAGTTGGGCGGGGGTGCAGTGGTGTTCGCGCGCGATCGCGGTGAGCGCGTCGACCAGCGCGAGGTTGTGCTCGAAGTTGCCCGGATCGAAGCGCGGGACGCGGCGGCGCACGTCGCCGTCCGCGAGCGTGTTGGTGGAGCGCACGGCGCCGGTCAACATCCCGCGGCCGAGCGGTGCGTACGCGACGAGCGCGATCCCGAGCTCGCGCGCGGTCGCCAGCACGCCGTTCGTTTCGACGTCGCGGGTGAAGAGCGAGTATTCACTCTGCAGCGCCGCGATCCGCGCGGCGTTCGCCGCACGGCGCAGCGTCGCCGCGCTGAGCTCGGAGACGCCGGCGTTCCGCACCTTGCCGGCGGCGATGAGCTCCGCGATCGCGCCGACCGACTCTTCGACCGGCACCGCGGGATCGAGGCGGTGCAGGTAATAGAGGTCGACGTACTCGACGCCTAGGCGCGCGAGCGACGCGTCGCAGGCGGCGCGGATGTACTCCGGGCGGCCGTTCACGCCGCGGTACTGCGGGTCGTCGGCGCTACGGACGATCCCGACCTTCGTCGCTAGCACCGCGCGTTCGCGGCGGTCGCGGAGCGCGCGGCCGACGAGACGCTCGTTCTCACCGCGCCCGTACATGTCCGACGTGTCGATCAGCGTCACGCCGAGCTCGAGCGCGCGGTGGATCGTCGCGATCGCCTCGCGCTCCGGAACCGGTTCGTAGAACTCCGACATCCCCATGCAGCCGAGCGCGATCGCGCCCGCCTGCGGGCCATTGGAACCGAGACGCCGCGAGATCATCGTGGCTCATCCTTCGACAAGCTCAGGATGACAATGATGGAAGAGCTGGTGGTCACGACAGCCCGATCTCCGCGAGCGCGGCGCGAACGTGCTCGGGCTGCACGCCGTCGTGCAGGCGCGCGGTGCCGATCGCGTCGAGCAGGACGAACTGCGTGCCGCCGGCGTGGCGCTTCTTGTCACTGCGGGTCGCTTCGATCACCGCGTCCGCGCGCAGCTGGCGCCAAAGCTCCGGCACCGGGATCGCGGCGAGATGTGCGTCGGCGTCCGCGCGCACCGTCTCGGGCAGCGTGCCGCACATCACCGAGAGCGCGAGCGCGGCGCGCATGCCGACGATCACGGCTTCGCCGTGCCGCAGCGCGCCGTAGCCGGCGACCTTCTCGAGCGCGTGGCCGACGGTGTGGCCGAAGTTCAGCACGGCGCGCGCGCCGGTGCGGTCTTCCTCGTCTTCGGCGACGATCCGCGCCTTGAGCTCGACGCAGCGCGCGATGGGGTCGAGCGCGCTGCCGGGGTCGGCAAGCAGCGTTTCTTCGTCGGCGCGGAGCGCGTGGTAGAGCTCCGCGTCGAGCGCGAGGCCGTATTTCAGCATCTCGCCGTAGCCGGAGACGACGTCGCGGCGCGGCAGCGTGCGCATCATCTGCGGCGCGATTGCGACGAATGCGGGCTGCGTCACGGTGCCGACGAGGTTCTTCCCGCTCGGCAAGTTGACGGCGGTCTTCCCGCCGATCGCCGCGTCGACCGCGGCGAGGAGCGTCGTCGGCACCCCGGCGTACGGCACGCCGCGCTGGAACGTCGCGGCGGCGAAGCCAACGGCGTCGCCGATCGTGCCGCCGCCGACGCCGACGATCAGGCCGCGCCGATCGACGCCGCGCTCCACGAACGCCGTGTAGAGCGCCGCGAGCGAGTCGAGCGATTTGAGCGACTCGTCCGCGCGCACCGCGAGCGACCCTCCCTCGATCCCCGCGTGGCGGTACGTGCGCGCGATCGTCTCGCCGAGCGCCGCGAGGCGCTCGTCGGCGACGACGAGAACGCGACCGCCGTGTTGCGGCCGCACCCGCTCGGGCAGCGCGTCGAGGACGCGCGCGCCGATCGCGACGTCGTACAGCTTCGCCGTCTCGACGCGCACGATACGCTCCGCGCGCAGGGCGTCGTCGATCGCGCGCGCGACCTGCTCCGGCGAGAGCCCGTCGACGTTCACGCGGATGTTCGCGCGCAGGTAGTTCGGGCGGCGCGCTTGGTGCAGCCGCGCGAGCGCGCCCGGCGCGCGCAGCAGCGGACGCGTCCCCGCCTGCGGTGCGGTGCGGCGCTCG
>DATAQE010000119.1:0-4772 GCA_036264835.1 Candidatus Elarobacter sp. | reverse complement strand
CGGTCGCGACCGCGATCCCGGACTCCGCGGCCAGCGCGCGGACCTCCTCGAGCGTGAGCGCGAGATCGGGCGGCTCGACGCGTTCGCTCGCTTCGCGTTCGACCAGCTGCTGGAGGCCGTGCGGGAGCGGCGCGCGCGTCGTCAGCGCGATCGTGCGTTCCGGCGGCAGGGTCGCGATCAGCTCCGAGAGCAGCTCCGCGCCGACCGGGGTGGAGAGCGAGCCGGTCGCGTCGCGCAACAGCAGCAGCTCGGGGCCATCGGCGCGCGGCCACTCGCGGCGCAGCGCTTCGCGCGGGCTTCCGTACGGCAGATCCGGGCGGTGCGCGAGCCGGTCCGCCGCCGAGCGCGACATCCGCGAGCGGTCGCGCCCGACGAGCGCGTCCAGCACCGGTCGCGCGAGGTCGCGGTCGCGGCGGCGGTCGAGATCGCACGCGATCACCGTTCCGACGTGCGCGCCGTACGCCCGGACGAACGCGCGCTTCTCGTACCCGGCCGGGCCCCACAGCGTCAAGAGGCGAGGCCTGCGCTCGGCGATCGAGGCGGCAAGCCGTTCGTGGGACGCCGACCGACCCCGCTCGGAGTACACGGTCAGAACTTACTGCGCGCTCGCCCTCTCCTCCGTCCGATCCGGCGAGCCACGCACCAGGACCGTCCTCGCCGCGGGCGCAACTCGCGCGGCATGAAGGGACCGATCGCCGCGCTCGCCGCGGCTCTGCTGATGACGGCTGCGGCGTCCGCACAGCCCTATCCCGGCGATCCGGGGGCCGGCGACCAGCGCGGCGTCCAGCAGCTCAACAACTCGGGCCAGGTCGGGACCGCCACCCTGTTCCGGCGCGGTGCGAGCACGCGGGTCGTCGTCGAGCTGCACGGGACCGAGCCGGGCCGCGTACAGTCCGTGCGCATCTATCGCGGGCCCTCGTGCGACGACCTCACCGGGAAACCGCAGTACTTCCTCACCGACATGCGCGCCGGGCGATCGGTCTCGACGGTTCCCGTGCCCGAAGAGAAGCTGCTTTCGGGGAATTACAACGTCGTGGTGTTCTCCTCGAACCAGGCCGGCGCGCGGTCGACCGCGTGCGGTCACCTCGACACCTGAGCGCATGATCGGGTCGATCGTCGGCGCGTTCGACGCGCACGCTTCGGCGCGCCCCGATGCGCCGGCGCTGAACGAGGTGTCGTACGGCGCGCTGCGCGACGCCTCACTGCGCGTCGCGGCGAAGCTGCGCGAAGCCGGCTTGCGGCCCGGTGACCGGCTCGCCATCTACGCCGAGAACCGGCCGGGGTTCGTCTACGCGTACCTCGGCGGGCTGCGCGCCGGCGCCACCGTCGTGACGGTGAACGTGCTGTACCGCACCTCCGATCTCGAGCACATCCTGAGCGACTCGGAGCCGTCGGTGGTCGCGGTCTCGGAGCAGAGCGCGCAGTACGTCGCGCCGCGCGAAGGGCGCGCGATCGTCTCGCTCGACGAGGTGGAGCGGTGGGCGTTCGACCCCTCGATCGCGCCGCTCGCCGATCCGCCGGCGCTCGCGCCGGACGACGTCGCGATCCTGATCTACACCAGCGGGACGACGGGCCGTTCCAAGGGCGCGATGCTCACGCACGGCAACCTCGTCGCGATCGCGCAGGCGCTGAACGAAGCGTGGCACTGGACCGCAAGCGACACGCTGCTGCTGACCCTCCCGCTCTTCCACGTGCACGGGCTCGGCGCGGGACTGAACGGGACGGTCGTCGCCGGTGCGCGGGTGCTGCTGCGCGAGCGGTTCGACGCGCCGTCGGTCGTCGCGACGCTCGCGGCCGGTGAAGCGACGATGTTCTTCGGCGTGCCGACGATGTACGTGCGCATCCTCGAGCAGGCGGCGCCGGAGACGCGCTTCGACCGCATGCGGCTGTTCGTCTCCGGCTCCGCGGCGCTGCCCGCGAGCGTGCACGAGGAGTTCGCGCGGCGGTTCGGCGTCTCGATCCTCGAGCGGTACGGTTCGACCGAGTTCGGCTTCGCGCTGAGCAACCGGTACCACGGCGCGCGGTTCGCGGGCACGGTCGGCTTCCCGCTCCCGCACGTCGATGTGAAGCTCGCCGATCCGGCGAGCGGCGCGGACGTCACCGCGGCGGGCGAGGCCGGCGAGATCCTCGTGCACGGGCCGAACGTGTTCAAGGGCTACTGGCACAACGAGGCCGCGACGGCGGCGGCGTTCGCGGTCGACACCGAGGGACGGCGCTGGTACAAGAGCGGCGATCTCGCGACGTTCGATCCTGAGCGCGGCTACGTGATCAACGGCCGGCTCAAGGAGCTGGTGATCAGCGGCGGGTTCAACGTCTACCCGATCGAGGTCGAGGACGAGCTGCTGCGGATCCCGGGGATTCGCGCGGCCGCGGTCGTCGGCCAGCCCGATCCCGCGCGCGGCGAGATCCCGGTAGCGTTCGTCGAGACCGACGACGGCTTCGACGCGGAGCGGACGCTCGCGACGCTGCGCGAGCGGCTCGCGAGCTTCAAGGTGCCGAAGCATCTCTATCCGATCGACGCGCTGCCGCGCAACGCGATGGGCAAGGTCGAGAAGCCGCGCCTGCGGGAGATGCTCGCCGCTCGGTCCTGATCGGAGAAGCGTCCGGGCGCCCCGCGTCGAACGGGTGTACGCAATGGGCGGGATGACGACGATCGTTCACGCCGCCGACGTGCACCTCGAGACCACGTTCACCGAGGTTCGTGGCGGCGTCCGGCGGCGCGCGGCGCTGGCCGACGCGTTCGTGCGCGTCGTCGACCTCGCGCTCGAGCGGCGCGCCGATGCGCTGACCATCGGCGGCGATCTCTACGAAGCGGCGCGCGCGGGACCGCAGACGGCGCGCTTCGTTTTCGCGGAGCTCGCGCGCTTCGGCGGGCCGGTCTTCGTCGCGCCGGGGAACCACGATCCGTACTCGGCGCGCGCGCTGTACGCGCGCGACGACCGGCCGGCGAACGTGCACGTCTTCGCGGAGCCCGCGTGGGTGCCGTACCCGCTCGGCGAGGCCGTGACGATCTACGGGTTCGGTCACGCGCCTGCCGAGCCGGGGCGGCCGTTCGCGCACGCGCGCTTCGAGCGACCCGGCGCGCGGATCGCGCTGGTGCACGGGAGCGACGAAGACCGCTGTCCGCCGGGGAAGCGCGCGACCGCGCCGTTCACGCTGGCGGAGATCGTCGCGTCCGGCGCGACGTGCGCGCTGACCGGGCACTTCCACGGCGGCACGGTCGTGCACGACGCGGACGGCGCGCCGCGGTTCGCGTATCCGGGCTCGCCGGAGCCGATCAAGTTCGGCGAGCGCGGCGCGCACGGCGCGCTCGTCGTGACGGTGGAGGACGCGCGCGTCGCGATCGAGCCGGTCGAGCTCGCGCGCACGCGGCTGATCGATCTGGACGTTCCGCTCGAAGACGCGGCGAGCGAGCATTTCGTCCTCGCGGCGCTCGAAGCGGCGCTGACGCCGTACGGGCGCGACGACTTTCTGCGCGTGCGGCTGCACGGGACGATCGCGCCCGGGACGCGCGTCGACCGCGATCTGATCGCCGACCGCTTCGGCGGGTTCGTCGGCGCGATCGAGATCGTGGACGAAACGCTCGCGGCGGACTACGCGGCGATCGCGCGCGAGCCCAACGTGCGGGGGCGCGCGGTGCGCGATCTGCTCGCCCTCGCCGAGTCCGGCGACGCCGGCGCGCGCGCGGCGCTGCGCTACGCGGTCGCGGCGTTCGCCGGGACGGAGATCCGCCCGTGATCCTGCGCTCGCTGCGGATCGACGGCTTCGGGCGGCTCGCGGATCGGACGTTCGCGTTCGGTCCCGGGCTGAATGTCGTCGTCGGGCCGAACGAGGCCGGGAAATCGACGCTCGCGGCGGCGATAGTCGCCTCGCTGTACGGTCTGCAGCGCGGCGAGAAAGAACGCTGGCGCCCGTGGCTCGGAACCGCGTACTCCACCGTGCTGACCTACGAGACGGCGGACGGTGCGCGCTGGGAAGTGCACCGCGCGTTCGAGCGCGACGGCAAGGGCGTGCGCGTCTACGACGGCGACGGCGCCGACGCGGCGGCTCGGCTCGGCAAAGGGCGTTCGCTCAGCCCGGGCGAGGCGCACCTGCAGGTCCCGCTCGACGTGTTCGTGCAGACCGCGTGCGCGCACCAGCGCGCGATCGCGCTCGACGGCGGCTGCGCGCGCGACGTCGCGACCGCGCTCGCGCAGGCGCTCGACGGCGGCCCGAAAGAAGACGCCGCGCTCGGGGCGATCCAGCGGCTCGAGCTCGCGCAGCGCACCTACGTCGGGACGAAGCTCGCGCACAAGAACATCCCGCTCAAGAAGCTGCGGGATCTCGAGCAGCGGCAGGGCCGTGCCGCGGAGGACGCGCGCGCGGCACTCGACACGCTCGCCGCATTGCGCGAGCGGATCGCCGAGGCGCGGACGAAGCGCGATCGCGACGCGGTCGCGGCGAGCGAGCTCGAGCGGCGGACGCGCTCGCTGCGCGCGGCGCACCTGCGCGCGCGACTGGATGCGCTGAAAGAGTACCGCGACGAGCTGGCGGCGCTGCAGAGCGCGCGCGCCGCGTTCGACGACGTCACGGGGTTCCCGGCCGACCGCGTCGCGGAGCTCGAGGACGCGTACAACTCGTGGCTCTCGGCGGAGAGCGTCGCCGAGGCGGCGGCCCGTCACGCCGCGGAAGAGGCGCTCGGCGCGGACGACCGCCGCGAGCTCGAGGCACGGCGGCGCGATGCCGGCGGCTTCGACGACGTCGCGTTCGACGCGCTCCGCGCCGCCGCCGCG
>DATAQE010000111.1:0-43730 GCA_036264835.1 Candidatus Elarobacter sp. | reverse complement strand
CGCCAACCGACCGGTTTCCACCCGGGCGCCGACACGAACGCCGCGAAAGGCGTCGCGATGCTCGATGGTGGCGGCGCGCACGCGGGCCGCGGTGTGGTACGCGTATTGATCTCGCTGTGCAACGTCGGGCACGGCGCTCCGTCGCTGCTGGTGCTCGACACGGCGTCGCGAACGATCACGCCGCTCGCGATCTCGTCCGGTTGCGGTGCGACCGGCCTATGCGTGCTCGGCGAGGAGATCGTCGTCGCATACCAGAGGCAAGAGGCTTGCGTCGGCATGCTCGACGCGCGCACGCTCCGGCTTCGGTTCGAAGCGCCGCTCGCGGGCGCGCGGGACGTGCATTCGGTCACCGCTTGGAACGGCGGTCTAGCGGTCGCCTCGACCGGAACGGACGAGGTCCTGTGGTACCGTTACGACGGTACGGCGTTCACCGATCGCACGGTGTTGTGGAGCGGCGGGACCGGTGAGGGCGACCTGCTCCACGTCAACGCCGTCGCCGTTCACGACGGCACGCTGCTCTGCTGCGCCTTTGGGCCGAGGCGCTCGCAGAGCGATCTCTGGAGCGACGCCCGCGGCGGCTTCGTCTACGACGTGGTGAACCGCCGCGTCGTGCTCGACGACCTCGGCCATCCGCACACGCTGATCTCGCTCGGCGGTGAGCTGTACCTGTGCGAGTCGTCGCGACGGCTCTTCCGCTCGATCGACCGCTCCATCGCGGCGCTGAACGGCTACACGCGCGGCGTGGCACCGCTCG
This sequence comes from Candidatus Elarobacter sp., assembly GCA_036264835.1. GTDB lineage: Bacteria > Vulcanimicrobiota > Vulcanimicrobiia > Vulcanimicrobiales > Vulcanimicrobiaceae > Vulcanimicrobium. Next base: position 42,976 of record DATAQE010000111.1, on the reverse strand, counting down.
GCGGCGCGCGCCTGCTGGTGGGAACCAGCGTCGGTCGCGTGACCTCGCGCAGCACCGGCCGAATCCTCAACCCCGCCGACCGGGGCCTCGATGCGGGGACCTGCGCGCTTCACGAGGTCGGACTCGACGGCTCCGTCGGCGAGACGATCTCGCTCTCCGGCTACGGCCGAGAGATCTACGACATCGTACCGCTGAGCTGAACCGGCGCGGCGCGCCTCAGAGGCGCGCGGTGCGCCGGCTCCCGTCGTCGAACGATGCGCCGGGCGTCAGGTACATCGCCGCGTTCCCGAGGTCGAAGGTCGCGACGAAGTTCCGCAGCACGCCGAGCCCGACGTTGCCCGCGTCGACGCGGTCGGCGAACGCGCCGTTCTTCGCCAGCACGACGTCGACGCTGCGGTGGAACAGGTCGTAGCCGCCGAGCTTCAGCGCGTCGAGCGAGGTGCGGGAGCTCTGGTTCGCCCCGCCGATCCCGTAGTTCCACGACGCGTTCGGCGAGAACGGTACGACGCCCGGATGCGACTCGAGGAACGGCCGGTAGAGCAGCATCTCGCCGCTGTTCCCGGTGTCGACGATGAACGGCGCGTCGAGCCGGCCGTTGACGCGCAGCGTCGCCTCGGCGAGCTCGCGGTCGACGTCGAGCCCGATCGGCGTCCCGCGCGGCGTGAACGAGCCGGGCGCGCCGAAACGCAGCACGTGGTTGGCGAAGTCCATCTCGACGACCGCCGAGGCGAAGAACGGATAGCCGAGGATCCCGTCGATCTTCAGCCCGCCGCCGAGATTGCGCGGGATGTCGAGCGAGGAGACGATCACGTCGTCCATCGCCGCGCCGTCGATCTCGATCTTCGGCAGCGTCGCGACCGTGAGCCCGCCGCTGCGCGCGGCGCCGCGCACCTCGAGCGCGCCTTCGCCGGCGATCTTCACCTCGTCGAGGATCTTCTTGTCGACGAGGATCGATTGCGCGCCGGTGTCGAGCAGGAAGAACCAGTCCCTGTTCGCGATCCGCACGGTGACGCCGACGTGTCCGTCGCGCTCGATCAGCGGGACGGTGTGCACGCCGTCGTTCGCCAGCGTGCGCGGCACGAGCGGCGCGAAGCTCGCGGAATCGACCGGTTCGTCGAGACGGACCGACGTGGTCTGCTGCACGGTGTCGAAGGTGTGGTCGCCGTCGCTCATCGTGTCGCGGAACGCGATCTTCCGTCCGCCGACGTCGCGCCAGTCGGAGTAGTCGATGAAGAACGGCCCGTCGCCGTCGAGATACTCGAGCCGCTGCGGCAGCCCGCTCGCCGGATCGATCCACAGCGTCTCCGGCTCGCCGCCGGCGGCGTTCACCTCGAGACGCCAGAGGTGCGCGCCGTTCGCGTCGCCCCAGCCGGCGAAACGCGTCGCTTCCGGATGCTTCACGAACTCGCCGGAGTCGATCAGCTCCTCGGTGCGCGCGCGGCGGCGCAGATAGCCGCGCAGCTCGCGCACGTTACCGTTCGCGTTGCGCACGAAGAACCGGTCGCCGAGGCGCAGCTGCACTTCGTGGCGCGGTCCGAGCACGTCGTCCTCGCGCTCGTTCGCGCCGTCGCGCACGATGCGAAACGTTCCGCTCAGACCTTCGCCCGCGAGCGTCCCTTCGGCGACGAACGTCTTCACCTCGTCGGCGTGCGTCGCGCGGTCGTACGCAGCGAGGATCGTCGCGACGGGCACGTCCGGATCCGCCGCGCGCTTCGCCGCTCCCGCGGCTGGGGTCAGGACGACCGAGAACAGAACAGCGCTAAGGAGCGCTGCCGTACTTTTGATACGAGGCCAGGACGTTCTGGACGTAGTTCTGGGTCTCCGCGTACGGTGGAACGTCACGGTACTTCTCCACCGCGCCGGGCCCTGCATTGTACGCGGCGATCGCGAGGCGCTTGTCGCCGCCGAAGCGGTCGAGCAAGCCGCGCAGATAGCGCGCGCCGCCCGCGACGTTCTGCACCGGATCGTACGGATCGCGGACGCCGAGCGACGCCGCCGTCTCGGGCATCAGCTGCATCAGCCCTTGCGCGCCGGCCGGCGAGGTCGCGCGCGCGTTGAAGCCCGACTCGTTCGCGATGACGGCCTTGATCAGCGCCGGTTCGACCTGCCAGGTCGCGGCGTTCTGCTGCACCAGCGCGTCGATCTCGGCGGGCGGGACGGGCGCCGGCCCGCTCGCGGGGAGCCCGCTGCCGGGCGCGTCCGGGCCGCCCGGCTGCAGCGCCTGCGTGCGGTAACCCGAGCGCATCGCGTCGGCGAGCGCGTTCGTGAAGCGCGGCGCACCGGCGGTCGGGGGGACCGGCGGGGGCGCGCTCCCCGGCGGCGGGGCGCCGGTGATCTCCGCGATCCGGGTCTGGACCGCGGCGATCTCAGCGAAGACGTCCATCATCGAGATCATCGGCGAGAGCGCGGAGCGCCGTGAGCGTCTCGCGGAGGCTGGACGGCTCGGCTCCCTGGCGGAAGAACCGTTCCAAGGCGGGCTCGCAGGCGACGCAGCGGGCCAGAAACGGGTCGGCCGGGACGATCCCGAGGGAGCGCGCGTCGCGGGACTCGTCGAGCGCCGCGACCGCGGCGCGCACGACGCGGGCGGCGCGGAGATGTTCGGCGCTCGCGACATCGGCGAGGGTGCGGCTCGCGCTGCGGACGACGTCGATCGCGGGGAAGCGGCCGGCGCGGGCGAGGCGCGCGCTGAGGACGAGATGTCCGTCGAGCGCCGCGCGCGCCGCCTCGGAGACCGGATCGTGCTCGTCGGGGCCGTCCGAGAGGACCGTCGCGATCAGCGTGACGCTGCCGCCGCCGACCGCACCGGCCTGTTCGAGCAGACGCGCGAGCAGCGCGAAGACCGACGGCGGAAAGCCGCCGCGCCCCGCGGCTTCGCCGGCCGCGAGCGCGAGCTCGCGCGCCGCGGCGGCGATCCGCGCGAGCGAGTCGACGACGAGCAGCACGTGGAGCCCGCGCGCGCGCAGCGCGCACGCCTGCGCGAATGCGATCTCGGCGGCCCGCACGCGCTCGGCAGCGCTGCGTTCCGCGGTCGCGCAGATCAGCGTCGTGCGCGAGTCGATCGCGGCGAGCCGGCGCTCCGCCTCGCGCCCGCGTTCGCCGACCAGCCCGACGACGACCGCGTCCGCGCTCGCGCCGCGCACGATCGCGTCGAGCAGCGTCGACTTCCCCGCGCCCGGCGCGCCGAAGAGCCCGATTCGCGCGCCGCGCCCGAACGCGAGCGGCCCGTCGATCGCGCGCACGCCGGTATGGAAGAGATCCGTGCATGGATGACGCTCGGCGACCGCATGCGGGCGAACGTCCGCGGTGAGGCGGCGCCCGCGCGGCGCGGGCCGGCCGTCGAGCGGCGTGCCGGCGGCGTCCACCGCGCGCCCGAGCAAAGGCGTCCCGAGCGGCAGCATGAGCACGGCCGGATCGCTCTCGACGCGGTCGCCGATCGCGACTCCGTCGACGGCGCCGAACGGCGCGAGCGTGACGTACGATCCTCGCAGCGCGACGACGCGAGCACCTGCGGTCCCATCGCGCGCACGGAGACCGACGACCCGTGCGTGGAAGGCCACGTCACGTGCGCAGATGCGCACACCGTCACCCAGGCGCGCAAACGGAAGTTCCGCCTCGATCACCGGCCCGCGCGTGCCGGCGACCGCACCGATCCCGTGCCCGATCACGCGAACGCCTCCAGCACCGCCGCGAGCCGTACGCCGAGTCGCGCGTCGAGCGCGCCGCCGGCGACTTCGACGATGGCGTCGCCCGCCGCGAGCTCGTCATCGCCGACGACCGGCACTCCGCGCACCCGTCCGACGTCGGCCGGCGAGACGCGTACCCGCACGACCGGCGCTCGCTCACGGACGCGCGCCACCAGCTCGCCGATCTCGCACGGCGCAACGCGGAGCTCTCGCATCAGCACGTGCGCCGCCAGCTCGCGCACCAGCCGCGCCGCGGCGTCGTCGAACGCGTCCGCCAGCCGCGCACGAAACAACCGCGCATCGCGCAGCGCTGCGCCGACATCGCCCTCGCACAAGCTCTCGGCTGATGCCGTCGCCAATGCGCCGTCCTCGTGCGATTCAGCATCGACGGATAGGGCATCTGCGTTGAGTTCAGGATTCGGCTTCGCCGCGACATCGATCTCCGGACTCGACGCGGGATATGGCTCGGGGCACGGGCGCAAGTAGTCGGCGAGGGAGACGAAGTCAGCGGCCACGGAGCAGCTCCTCGGGGGCGGGGACGAGCGCGGCGTTTGCGCGGGCGAGACGGCGCACGATCTCCGCGCGCTCGGCGGGCGGATAGAGCTCGAGCACGGCGGCCGCCGTCGCGGCGGGGAGCGAGGCGATGATCGCCGCGGCGACGTGCGGCGGCTCGCCGTCGAGCGCGCTGCGCACGCGGTCCGCGGGGATCGCGGGCAGGTCGAGCGCCGCCTTGCGCGCGGACGCCGACTCGACGGCACGCGCCGCCGCCGCGACGAGCGGTTTCGCACCGAACGCGACGACCAGCACGAGCGCGAGCGCCGTGAACGCCTGCGGCAACACGCTGACCGCGGCCAGCACCCAGCCCGAAGCATGCGGCGCTCGCGCCTCGCGCAGATTCGCGCGTTCACCGAAGGCGACCGCTTCGACGCTCACGACGTCGCCGCGATCGGTGCGAATCCCGGCCGCCGCGGCGGCGAGCGCGCGGATCTTCGCCAGATCGAGCTTGCGCGCGTCGTCGACGAAGACCGCGACGGTGAGCCGTGCCGTCGCATCGGCCGCCGCGACGCGATGCTCCTCGCGCAGATCGCTGCCGCGGTCTTCGGTCGCGCTCGTCTTCGAGTACTTCTTCGCGTTGGATGCGTAGCGCTCGTCGCTGGTCGTGCGCGCGACGCTCCCGCCGGCCGCCGTGCGGTGCACGGCATGCAGGTCGCGCCGCTCGCCGAGCGGCTCGCGGTGCACGCGCACGATCGTCGCACCGGCGCCGAACGCCGTGTCGAGCGCGCTCTGCAGCGCGGTCTGTACGTCGCTCCCGTCGTCACCGCCGTCACCCTCGAGCGCAAGCCCGCGGTCGTCGAGCACGGTGACGCGCTCGGCGTCGAGTCCCGGGACGCCGCCCGCGACGAACGCCTTGATCCCCGCGACGGTCCGCGCCGCGAGCCGCGCGCCCGGTGCGAGCGTCACGCGAACGCTCGCGCTCGCGTCGCGCCGCTCTTCGTCGGCGTAGACGCCGGCGCTGGACGGCGCGATCACCACGCGGGCGTCCGCGACGCCTTCGATCCCGCGCAGCCCGAGCGCGAGATCGGCCGCGAGCGCGTCGCGCGTCTGCGCTTCGAGGACGGTCTGCGGCGTGAGCGCGCCGACGCGCGCGAGCGCTTCGTCGGTCCCGGCGAGATGAGCGTGCGGGACGCCCGCGAGCGCGAGCTTGAGCAGCAACTCGCCGCGCTTCGCGCGGTCGACGCGCACGTTGTCCGCGCCGCTCGCGTGCGGGACGTTCCAGGCCGCGAGCCGCTGCTCGACCTCGGCGAGCTGGTCGGCGCGCAGCGGCGTAGCGAACAGCGCGACGCGCGTGTCGCGCGACGCGGACCACCCGACGACGGCGAGCACGATCAGCACCGCGCACGCACCGAGCGCCGCCGCCCGCGCGCGCCACGACGACGCGCGCAACCGTTGAAGCACCGCCGCGAGCGTCATGGCTCAGATCTGCATCCCGAGCAGCGTCGAGACCGACTGCGCCGCGCGCTGCGCCGCGGCCGCGGCGACCTGCAGCGCGATGTCCGCACGCGCCCGCTCGACGACCATCTCCTGCAGCCCGCCGCGGTGCGCGGCGAACGCGGTCTCCGCGCGGTCCGCGCCGGTCAGGATCGCGCCCGCCGCGTCGAGCAGCCGCGCGAACGCGTTCGCATCGCCGCGGTCGGCCTGCGGGCCGCGAGGCGCCGCGGGCCCGTCGGGGATCAGCACGTCGACGCGCATCAGAGCCGCCCCACGTCGATCGTGCGCTCCGCGAGCCGCTTTCCGACGTCGAACACCGACGCGTTCGCCTCGTACGCGCGCTGCGCGTCGAGCACGGCGATCATCTCGGTGAGCGCATCGGCGGTCTCGCCGGAGCGGACCGTCCCGGCGAGCCGCGCCCCGCCGCCGTCTTCGTCGCCGGCGTTCTCCTCGTCGTCCGGTACGCCGAGGAACGCGTCGGCCGGATCCGCGCTCGCGAACCGCGCGACGAGCCGCGGATACGGATGCTCGGGCGTGGAGGCTTGCGCGGCGGCGACGTTGCGCGCGGCGACGTCGAGGAGCGCGCGCTGCACGCCCATCCCGCCCGCGGCGACGGAGAGGATGTCGAGCTCGCTCATTTCGCGACCGCCCGCAGCTCGGCGACGTGCGCGCGCAGCGCGCCGAGGAGTGCTTCTTGGAAGATCGCGGCCTGGGCGAGCCGTGCCGAGGCGCGGTCGCTTTGCGCGGCGCCGGGCGCGAGGGCTTCGACGCGACCGCGCGCCCGGAGCGCGTCGTCGCCGGTCGGGAAGATCGGATCGTTCGTCATGCACCCAGCATGCCGGATCGGGTGTGAGCGGAACGTTGCCGCGAAGTGAGGAACTCGTGCGCGGTGAGCTCGCCTCAGCCGGGACCGCCCGACGATGCGCTCGCGGCGCTCCGCCAGCGAGCGACCGCGCTCGGCGACCCCGTCCTGAAGGCCGCCGTCGCCGACGCGGAGCGCGCCTACGAGACGCTGGCCCTCGAGCGTGCCTCGCTCCAGAGCCGGCTCGCCGCCTCGTCGACGAACGCCGAGCGCGAGCTCAGCAAGCTGCGCACGCTCGGGCGCGTCGCCGAGACCGTCAACTCCTCGCTGAAGCTCGACGACGTGCTGCGCAGCGTCCTCGACACCGCCGTCGACGTGATGAAAGCCGAGCGCGGCTTCCTGATGATCGCGAACCCCGAAGGCAAGCTCGAACTGACGACCACCTACGGGATCGACCGCGCGACGGTCGAGGGCGCCGACATGCGCCCTTCCCAAACGACGGTCCGCCGCGTCTTCGAGACCGGCGAGCCGATCGTGACGACCGACGCGCAACAGGACCCGCGCTTCAACATCAACCTGTCGGTCCGCGCACTGCGCCTGCGCTCGATCATCTGCGTCCCGCTCTCGATCAAGGAGCGCACGATCGGCGTCGTCTACCTCGACTCGCGCCTCGCGCCCGGCCTCTTCTCCCCGGCCGACCCCGACCTGCTGACGGCATTCGCGAACCAAGCCGCACTGGCGATCGAGAACGCCCGCCTCTTCGACGCACTCCGCGCGCAAGTCGTCGAGATCAGCCGCCTCGAACAACTCCAAGCCCGCATCCTCGCCTCGATCACGAGCGGCGTCATCACGCTCGACGGCACCGGCACGATCGCGACGTTCAACGACGCCGCCGCCGAGACGTTCGGCATCCCCGGCGCGACGATGATCGGCAAACCCGCCCGGGGGTTAGAAGCGCTGATCCCCGGCATCACGACGATCATCGGCGCGAACCTGCTGACCGAACCCGTCGAATTCGAGGCGCACCACCCAACGCGCGGCATCTTGCAGCTTGAGGTCCGCACCGCCCCGCTCGACCTCCCGGACGCGACCGAACCGCACGGCTGGGCGATCGCCGTCACGGATCTCACCGAACGCCGCAAACTCGAGCGCCTGCACGCCGCCGACGTCGAACAGCGCCGCGCGATCGGCGACGCGTTCTCGCGCTACTTGGCCCCCCACGTCGTCGAACAACTGATGCGCTCCCCGGGAGGCGTCGCGCTCGGCGGCGAGCGCGCGAGCGCAACGATCATGTTCGCCGACATCGTCGGGTTCACCGAGCTCGCCGAACGCCTCGACGCCGAACAAGTGGTCGAGATTCTGAACCACTTCTTCAGCGACGCAGTCCAAATCGTCTTCGAGCACGACGGCCTGCTCGACAAATTCTACGGCGACGGCCTAATGGTCGTCTTCGGCCCGCCCCGCGTCCGCGACGACGACGCATCCCGAGCGCTCGACGTCGCAACCGCCCTCCACCGAGCCGCCGCAAAGATCCAAGCCCAAGGCAAACCCCTCCAGCTCGCAATCGGCATCGCCACCGGCGACGTGGTCGCCGGCCACATCGGCAGCTCCAAACGCATGGACTACACGGTCATCGGCGACGCCGCCAACTTAGCGAGCCGCCTCCAAGGCGCAGCCCCGCCCGGCAAAACCTACCTGGACGACCGCACCTACCAACGCCTCCGAACGAAACCCGCCGCCGAAAAACTGATCGCCAAAATCCGCGGCAAAACCGACCCGGTCACGATCTTCGCGGTAACCTGACCGCAATTCCGTAGAACTACGGACGTCCGCCCTATCCCCCGGCGACGTACCGTGATCGCATGATGACGAACGCCACCGCCGCCTTCGACCCGATCGCCGCCGCGACGGCGATCGCCCAAACCGCCCGCGACAACTCCGACCGCACCGAGGACGCCCACGGTCTAGCCGCGATCATCGCCCTAGCCTCCGGCATGATCGTAGCCCTCACCGCGATCACCTTCATGCTAACAAGCCCCGCCACGATCCCGATGTGGTGCGCCGCGCACGGTGGGTGCCCGTGATCATCCTTCGACAGGCTCAGGATGACATTGCGGCGGGGCACGGTGACTAGCGGCATGAGAACATGGTGCCTGTGTCGTGCGGTGCGACATCATCTCGTCGGACACTTCGTGCGGAGCGGAGCGCAGGATGCGCCCTTCGACAAGCTCAGGGCAAGCTCCGCGACGCGCGACGTAGCAAGGCCCGGGCAGGAAGCCCGGGCCTTGCGTGTCCGACGAGGTGATGTCGCACCGCGCGACACCGCCACAATCCAACCTCAGCGCTTAGAGAACTGGAACCGCTTCCGGGCCTTCTTGCGCCCGTACTTCTTCGACTCTTTCTCCCGCGGATCGCGCGTCAACAGCCCATTCTTCCGAAGCGGCTCCCGCAGCGACTCATCCATCTCCAGCAGCGCCCGAGCGATCCCGTGCCGCACGGCCCCGGCCTGCCCGGAAACGCCACCGCCCTCGCACTTCACATCGACGTTGAACCGCGAAAGCGACTGCGTCACCTCCAACGGCTGCCGCACGATCATCTGCAAGGTAGGCCGAGGAAAATACTCATCGACCGGCCTTTTGTTGACGGTGATGACGCCCTGCCCGAGCGTGAGCCGGACCCGCGCGATGCCGCGCTTGCGGCGACCGGTTCCGTTGAAGAGATCGGAAGTCTGCATCTACACGAGGGCCTTCGGCTGCTGCGCCGTGTGCGGGTGATCGGTTCCGACGTAGACCTTGAGCCGCCCGAGCTGCACGTCCCGCATGCGGTTGGTCGCGAGCATCCCGCGAACCGCGCGCTCGACGAGCCGCTCCGGATACTTCTCGCGAACCTGCGCCGCCGTCTCGGTCCGAAGACCGCCCGGAAACCCGGAATGGCGATGATAGACCTTCTGGGTCCACTTCCGCGGCGAGAGCTCGACCTTGTCCGCGTTGATGACGATGACGTGATCGCCGTCGTCGATGTGCGGGGTCCAGGTCGGCTTGGTGCGGCCCGAGAGGGCGCGCGCGATACGGACGGCGAGCGTGCCGAGCCGCTGCCCGGTCGCGTCGACGATGTACCAATCGTGCTGGGTCTCGGCCGTCTTCTGCTGATATGTGCGCATGGGGTCCGTCGGAACGTCAAGAACGCCGTGGTCCACGCCACGGCAACCTACGCAGTATACGGGTCAGGGTCGCCGGAAGTCAACCGAGGCGAGCTCGCCCAGCCGCTCCGGCGCGAGCAGGACGAGCCCCCGCAACCGGCTCCCGCGGACCAGCCCGCCGCGAGCGAACGAGGCCACGGCCGCCGACGCCGACTCCCGCGTGGTGCCCGCGAGCCCGGCCAGCTCCTCCTGCGACAGCGGCAGATCGAGCCGAACCGCCCCGCCGGCCAGCGGAACCGACGAAGCCTCCGCGATCTCCAGCAGCGCCGCCGCGACCCGCGCCTCGACCCCGGCCCGCCCGAACGCCTCGAGCTTGCCCTGCACCCGCAGCGCCCGCCGCGCCAGACTCCGCCCGAGCGCGGCCCACAACCCCGGAACGCCCTCGGCAAACCGCGCGACCGCTTCTGCCGGCAGCACGAGCAGAACCCCGCCGGTGATCGCCGCCGCTCCGTTCTCCGCAGAGCGGTCCCCGAACAGCGCCCCCGGCGCCAGCACCTCGCCCGGCCCGGCGAGCACCAGCGTGACGTCCCGGACGAACGCCGCCCGCCGGAACACCCGGAACCACCCCTCGGCGACGACCGTGACCGCCTCGCCGTCCAGCGGAACCGCGCCGCGGCGCGCGACCCGCTCGAGCCGCCCCTCGCGGCCGAGCCGCTCCAGATCGCCGGCGCTCAAGACGGACACGGGATCGTTCTGCGGCGCGCGACCGCCGGCGCCTCTCCGGGAACGAGCGGACCATGGACGGAACGGACGCCGAACGGATCCTCGGCCTCGGCGAGGACGAGATCGACGCCCTCCCCTTCGGGCTGATCGCGGTCGACGCGGCCGGGACGATCCGGCGCTACAACGCCTACGAGTCCAGGCTCTCCCGGCTCTCGAAGGACCGCGTCCTGGGCCGGAACTTCTTCACGGAGATCGCGCCCTGCACGGCGGTCAAGGAGTTCCAGGGCCGCTTCGAGCGCTTCGCCGCCGAGCCCGGCGAGGGGGCCGAGTCGTTCGATTTCGAGTTCCGCTTCCCGTTCGGGCGCCAGTTCGTCAACGTGACGTTCCTGCGAAGCGGAAAGGCGAAGAGTCAAATCAGCATTCTGGTCAACCGATACGACGAGGTATGAGCACGCTCGACCTCGTCCTGGCCGTCGTCGCCGCCCTCGCCGCGGCCGGGGCCGCCGCCTGCCTCGTCGCGTACCGCCGCATGGACGCCGACCTGCGGGCGCAGCGCGCGACGCTGCGGGGCGCGCTCGACGTCGCCGGCACCGAGACGCTCGAAGGCGTCGTCGAAGCGCTGATCGACGCCCGGCGCCGCACCGAGGCGGTCGCCGCGCTGGCGCCCGCCGTCGACGAGCTCGCCGAACGCCACCGCCGGATCGCCGACGCGGTGAACGCGCGCGACGCGGTCGGCACCGCCGCGCAGGACGCGCTGAAGACCGCGCTCGCCGAACAGGGGAGCGCGAGCGGCGCGGTCGGCGACCTGACCGGAGCGGTCGTGCAGGCCGGCGCGACCGTCGAAGAGACGGTGACCGCGATCAGCATGGTCTCCGGGAACATCACCGGGCTCGCGGACAACGTGAGCAACGTCAGCTCCGCGATCGGAGAGCTCGCGGTCTCGGTGAACCAGGTCGCGGGGAGCGCGCGCGAAGCCTCGACGCTCTCGCTCGAAGCGGACCGCAAAGCGAAGGACGGCGGCGTCGCGGTCGAACGGCTCGTGCGCTCGACGCGCGAGGTCGCCGACGACATCACCTCGGTCGTCGCGAAGATGCAGGAGCTCGGCAGCGCGTCGGAACGGATCGGCGCGATCGTCGAGGTGATCGACGCGATCGCCGACCAGACGAACCTGCTCGCGCTGAACGCCGCGATCGAAGCGGCGCGCGCCGGCGAGCACGGCCGCGGCTTCGCGGTCGTCGCCGACGAAGTGCGCAAGCTCGCGGAGAGCTCGGCGCAGTCGACGCGCGAGATCGCGAGCCTCGTCAAGGACATCCAGGCGAAGACCGGCGAGGTCGTCAAGTCGACGAGCAGCTCCGGCGCGAAGGCGGAGAGCGGTTTGCAGATGGCCGACGTCGCGGGCCGCGCGATCGGCGACATCTCTTCGGCGGTCGGCGAGGCGAACCGCTTGATCGAGCAGATCTCGATGGCCGCGCGCGAACAGGCCAGCGGCGCGTCCGCGATCGTGAACTCGGTCGAGCAGATGAACAACCTGATGCGCGACGCGGTCCGCTCGCTCGACGAGCAGAACGTCGCGAACCACCAGATCGTCGACATCATGGCGACGATCCAGCGCAGCGCCGGCGGCGTCGAAGCCGCGATCGCGCGCCAGCGCGCCGCGTGCGACGACCTCCTGAACGCCTCGAAATCGCTCGCCGCGGCGAGCCGCGCGACGAAGGACGCTACAGCCGGCGTCGACGGGATCGCCGAGACGGTCCGCGACCGCGTCCGCGCGATCAGCGCCGGCGCGCCCGGCGCGATCGCCCCGCAGTCCGACGTCGCGCGCCTGATCGGCGGCCGTTAGCTCAGCGCCTGGCTCTGACGACGGTGCGCTCCACCGGATGCGCGACCGGCCGGAGCATCATCCGCGAGCGGCCCAGCTCTTCGACCTCGGAGAAACCCAGCTTGCGCAAATAGCCGCGCAGGCACTGGAAATTCGGCAGCCACCACGAGATGCGGCCGCCGTGCGGATCGTCGCCGCCGACGTACGCCAGCGCGGGCGGATCGGCCGGCGTCCCGGCGAGCTTCTGCACGATGACGAGCTCGCCCGCGCAGACCGACGCGATCGACGCCAGCGCTTTCATCGGGTGGAGCGTGTGCAGCAGGACGTCGCCGACGAAGACCAGATCGAACGCGCCCGAACCGACCGTCTCCGGCGCGATATCGTACACGGTCAGGAAACGGCGCTCCACGTTCGATCCCAGCCGAGCCGCGCAGAACGCGAACGGGTCGAACAACAGCGCGCGGTAGAGCCGCGCCGCATGCGCGCGCGGATCGGGCGGTACCTCGAACGCGGCGCCGTAGCGCATCGCGCTCATCATGCGCAGCGTGTCCTCGAGCGTCTCGTTCGGGAAGCGGTCGAGCGCGGCGAGCGAGGGCAGCTCGACGGCGACGACCCGCGCGCCGCGCCGCTCGAGATCGAACGAGAAGAACCCGGTCGCCGCGCCGACGTCGAGCACCGAGAGCCCGTCCATCCGCTCGGGGAACGGGTAGTCGGCGAGCACCTCGCGCAGATCGTACATCCCCGGCGTGACCAGGCCGTCGCCGAGGTCGACCGTGTGGTACCACTCCAGCTCGCGGACGTCACCGAGCCCGCGCGCCGCAACGTCCTCGGCGAACGCCCGGCACTCAGCGCGGTACGCGCGCTGGGCCGCCTCGGCGTTCATGCTCGCGTCGCCCCCGCTCACGGCCCGATCTCCACCGCGCGGTACGTGTCGAGATCGGCGTAGCGCACGCCGGCGAGATACAGCCCGTGCGCCGGCGCGGTCGCGCCCGCCGCGCCGCGTTCGCGCGACTCGAGCGCGCGGCGCGCGAACTCGACGTCGCGGTAGCCGGTCGCGCAGCCGGTCAGCGTGCCGACGATCACCCGCACCATCCGGTGCAGGAACGCGTTCCCGCGCACGGTGACGCGCAGCACCTCACCGCGCCGCACCAGCTCGATCGCGCGGACCTCGCGCACCGTCCCGCCGCGCTCCGGCAGCTCGCCGCAGTACGTCACGAAATCGTGCTCGCCGACCAGCGGCTCCGCCGCGGCGGCGAAGCGCGCGTCGTCGATCGCGCGCGGGACGTGCCACGCGCGCGCACCCCACACCGCCGACGGGAAGCCGCGGTTCAGGATCAGATAGTCGTACGCGCGCTCCAGCGCGTCGAAGCGCGCCGAGAAGCCGTCGGCGACGACCGCCGCGCCGCGCACGACGAGATCCGCCGGCGTCCCGGCGTTCAGCGCGAGCCGCAGCCGCTCGATGGGGAACTCACGCTCGGCCGTGAACGAGACGACCTGCCCGGTCGCGTGCACGCCGGCGTCGGTGCGCCCCGCGGCCGTGATCTTCACCGGCTCGTGGAAGAGCCGCGCGAGCGCGTCCTCGAGCGCGCCTGCGACCGTGCGCAGGCGCGGCTGGTACTGCAATCCATGGAACGCGCGCCCGTCGTATTCGACGACGAGCCGGTACGTCGGCACGCGTTCGGTTTCAGGAGAGCGGCGCGAGCGCCTTTCGCGGCGCGTGCTTCTCGGCGTGCGTGGCGCCGAGCGTCGCGACGAGCGCGGAGACCGCGTCGGCGTCGAACAGGTGATCCGCCAGGATCAAGCGCTCCAGCGCCTCGTCGTGCGCGACCGCCGCGGCGTACGGCCGCCCCGAGCGCATCGCGTCGTACGCGTCGACGACCGAGAGCAGCCGCGTCTCCCACGGGATCTGCGCGCCGCGCAGCCCGTCGGGATAGCCCGAACCGTCGAGCCGTTCGTGGTGGCCGCGCACGATCGAAGCGAGCGCGGGCGAGCCTTGCGCGTGCAGCATCTGCTCGCCGCGCACGGCGTGCGCCTTGAGGATGCGCCACTCCGCCTCGCTCAGCTCGTGGTGCGCGTTGAGCAGCGCGCGGCGGATGTGCAGTTTGCCGATGTCGTGGAAGAGCCCGGCTTGTCCGAGCAGGATCGCTTCGTCGCGCGAGAGACCCGCCGTCTGCGCGATGCGGGCGCTGAGCATCCCCACGTTCAGGAGGTGGCGATGCGTTTCGTAGTCGTGTGCAAGCACGGCGCCGAGAAACGCCGCTGTGAAAGGCTGGGCGAACACTTCGCTCAGCACGGGGTCTACGAGCATGCGATGCTCCGAATGATTGCAGTGTCGGCGCTCTGCCGAGCCCACGGGGGTGAGTGCCGCGGACTGGACAACGGGAATGTGCGGTTTCGTGTCTCGTTCCGTCCGCTCGGTCGTTCTCAGCCCGCTCCGAGAAACGACGAGACCGCCTCGCGGCGGCCTCGTGTTCCGAGCGTTCTCGGAGGTATTTCTAACTCCGGCTTATCAGGCGGCGACGCGCTGGGGAACGTCGCGCTTCTCGTCGAGGTCGAGCAGGTCGGCCCACGTCGTGACGTCGGTCCGGTCCGGCGCGACCTGGCCGCGCAGCTCCAGGAAGTACTCCTCGCCGGGAGTGCCGGGCGCCGGGGCGTGGGTCAGGAACTCGGCGTTGAACGCCTCGAGCTCTTGCGGGCTCTTCTTGGCGACGATCGGCTTGAGATAGGCCTCGATCTCGGACTCGCTCTGCGCGTTCTTCAGGACGCCGAGCAGCGCGTCGCCGTCGACGCCGAGGAACCCGAAGATCGCCTTGTCCATCGGGCAATCGAAGTTGTACTCGCCGTTGAGCCCGTTCGCGGTCGCGATCCCCTTGTCGACGGCGCGCCCGAGCTGGACGACGCCCAGGTACTTCTCGCGGACCGAGCGGGGATACGATGTGGTCAAATCACGTTTCAGCATGGCGCACGGTTCGACTAGCCGCAAGCCGGCGAAGTTGCAGGGTTCGGGACGACGTAGCGGGTGACGGTTCGGTCGCGGTAGCGGGCCGGTCCGGCATGCACCCCGCCGATCCGCTCGGCGACCGCGACCGACTTGAGGTTCTCGGCGTAGAGCACGACGCTGAGCCGCGGCAGCCCGAGCTCGCCGAAGGCGAAGTCGCGCAGCGCGAGCGCCGCCTCGGTCGCGTACCCGTGCCCCCAGGCGGACGGCGCGAGCCACCAGCCGATCTCGACCTCCGGCGTGCCGTCGATCTCGCAGCGCAGCAGCCCGCCCTGGCCGAGCGGCGCGCCGTCGGCCTTGCGCTCGACGATCTTGAACGCGTCCCAGCGCGCGTGCCCGGGCGCGTTCTCGATCGCCATCACGCGCGCGAACCGCGCCTCGACCTCGTCGCGCTCGAAGACGACGCAGTCGCCGATCCAGCGCATCACGCGCGGATCGGCGTACAGCGAAGCGACGAACTCGAGATCATCCGCGCGCTTGTCGCGCAGCACGAGCCGCTCGGTTTCGAGGAAGACCGCGTCAGGACTCGTCGGCGGCGTCCTCTTCGTCGTCGTCGCGCGCGTCGGCCTGGAGCGGCCGCTGCAGCGGGAAGAGCAGCACGTCGCGGATCGACGCGTTGTTCGTCAGCATCATCACGAGGCGGTCGACGCCGATACCGATCCCGGCGGTCGGCGGCATCCCGTACTCGAGCGCGGTCACGAAGTCCCAGTCGGGCGGGGGGACCTCTTGGTCGCCGGCCGCCTTCTCCGCGATCTGCAGCTCGAAGCGGCGGCGCTGGTCGTCCGGATCGTTCAGCTCGGTGAACGCGTTCGAGAGCTCCATGTGCCCGGCGAACAGCTCGTAGCGCTCGGTCAGCTCGGGATCGTCCTTCATCCGCTTCGCGAGCGGCGAGAGCACGACCGGATAGCCGTAGACGAACGTCGGCTGCAGCAGCTGCGGCTCGACGATGCGCTCGAAAAGCTTGTCGAGCGCGTGCGCGTGCGTCGGCGAGTCGGGGATCCCGTAGCCGCGCAGCAGCCCGAACGCGGAGGCCGGATCGAGCACCTGCTCACGCGTGAGCCCGCCGTACTCCTGGAACGCTTCGAGATAGCCGATGCGGCGGAACGGCGTCGCGAACGAGATCGCGTCCTCGCCGTGCATGAACGTCTCGCTCCCGTGCACCGTGCGCGCGAGATGCGCCATCAGCTGCTCGTTGAACTCCATCATGTCGCGCACGTCCCAGTACGCGGCGTAGAGCTCGAGCATGGTGAACTCGGGGTTGTGGGTGTGGTCGATCCCCTCGTTGCGGAAGGTGCGCCCGATCTCGTAGACGCGCTCCATCCCCCCGACGATCAGCCGCTTGAGGTACAGCTCGGTCGCGATGCGCAGCTTCAGCTCGATGTCGAGCGCGTTCGAGTGCGTGATGAACGGCCGCGCGCTCGCGCCGCCGGCGACGTTCAGCAGCACCGGCGTCTCGACTTCGTAGAACCCGCGCGCGTCGATGAACCGGCGCATGTCCGCGACGATCCGCGAGCGCAGGATCATCACGTCGCGCACGTGCGGGTTCACCGTCAGGTCGACGTAGCGGCGCCGGTAGCGCTTCTCGACGTCCTGCAGCCCGTGCCACTTGTCGGGGAACGGCTGGAGCGCTTTGCCGAGCACCTCGAAGCCGCGCACGTAGAGCGAGAGCTCCCCGGCCTTCGTGCGGAAGACGAAGCCCTGCGCGCCGATGATGTCGCCGCGCTCGATCTCCTTCGCGAGCGCGAACGCCTCCTCGCCGACGTCGTTCGCGCGCACGAAGAGCTGGAAGCGCCCGGTGCGGTCGTGCAGGTCGAGGAAGATCACCTTGCCCTGGCCGCGCACGCTCATCACGCGTCCGGCGAGCGACCACGTCGTCGCCTCGTCGCGGCCTTGCTCGGCGAGCTCCGCGTAGCGCGCCGCGAGCTCGGCGGCGTGCGCGGTGACGTCGTACCGGGTCGCGGCGAACGGATCCGCGCCGCGCTCGCGCAGCGCGGCCAGCCGGGCGCGGCGCGCTGCTACGAGATCAGGCACGGCGCCCTAGGAGGCTTTCTTGGTTTTCTTCGGGTCCTTGTTGATCGACTCGATCTTGTACTTCATCTGGCCGCGCGGCGTGGTCACGTCGACCGTCTCGCCCTTCTTGCGGCCCATCAGCGCGCGCCCGAGCGGCGACTCGTTCGAGAGCCGCGCGTTCTTCGGATCCGCTTCGGCGGAGCCGACGATCGTGAACTCGTGCGAGGTGCCGGAGCTCGTCTCTTTCACCTTGATCGTCGCGCCGAGATGGACTTCGTCGGCGACGTAGTCGGACGCGTCGATCACGCGCGCGTTGCGGATCATCGCTTCGAGCTTGAGGATGCGGCCCTCGACGAACGCCTGCTCCTGCTTCGCGTCTTCGTACTCGGCGTTTTCCGAGATGTCGCCGAACTCTTTGGCCTGGCGGATGCGTTCGTTCACCTCGCGGCGGTGCACGGTCTTGAGCTCGTCGAGCTCGTCCTCGAGCTTCTTCAGCCCGTCGCGGGTCAAAACGATTTCTTTGTCGTTCAAAAGCGACTCCCGGTCATGGTTCTGCCCCGGCCGAAACGCCGCCGCGGACCGCGCGGCCGCGCCAGAGTGCCAGGGGAAGCCCGATGATTGCTGAGGCGATCACGAAACCCCTGGTCCAGGCATCGTCCAATTTCGACGCCAGCAAGAGGGCCAGGACGGCGGCCGCCACGCCGGGGAGAACGACGCCGGCCCAGCGAGCGGTTCCCTCGCGCGCGAAGATCCGGACCGCCGCCGCGGCGGTCATCACGAACAGCGCGCCGGTGAACCAGGCCGTCCCCTGCAGGACGTGGTCGAACGTCTCGCGGGCGCCCGGCGCGAGCGCGGTGACGAGTGAGAAGACGAGCGAGAGCCCGGCGATCACGGCGATCGACCAGGCAGGCTGCGCGCGGCGGTCGAGCTCGCCGAGCGCGCGCGGCAGCAAGCCGTCGCGGCCCATCGCGTAGACGCTGCGCGACAGATAGACGAGCGTCGCCTGGAGCGAGGCGGCGAGCGAGACGAGCACCGTGACGATCAGCAGCTTCGGCCACAGGCCGCCGAGCAGGCCGCCGACGTACGCCAGCGCATCGCTCTCGTGCTCCGCGAAGCCGCGCGCGTCGCCGATCCGCGTGAACGCCCAGGTCGCGGCGAGCAGCAGCGCGGCGTTGAGCACGAGGCCGACCAGCGCGCCGTAGCCGGGCTGCGAGGGCGCGCCCTCGGCCTCTTCCGCGGTCGACGCGCAGGCCTCCCAGCCGTCGATCATCCACACGCCGAGCACGATCGCCGACGCCATCCCGGCCCAGCTCAAACCGCCGCCGGCGAACGCGATCGCCTCGGGCCGCGGCCGCGCCGCGGAGCCGGCCGCCGCGCCCGCGAGCACGAGCGCCTCGGCGACGAACAGGACGAGCGCGAGGTTCGTCGTCGGCCGTAGGCCGTACCACAGCAGCAGCGCGGTTCCGACGATCCAGGCGGCTGCGACGAGCGCGACGGCGGCCCCGTTCTCGGCGAGCCCGGGCGCGACCAGGTCGAGCGTGTAGGTTCCGGCGGGGAGCGCGGTCGCGAGGATCGCGAAGACGCTGGCGACCAGCAGCACCCACGCGCCGTACGCGCCGGTCA
The DNA here is from genome assembly GCA_036264835.1 of Candidatus Elarobacter sp. GTDB lineage: Bacteria > Vulcanimicrobiota > Vulcanimicrobiia > Vulcanimicrobiales > Vulcanimicrobiaceae > Vulcanimicrobium. The sequence continues at coordinate 24,190 of DATAQE010000111.1, read as the reverse complement.
CCGGCCCGAACGCGGCGCGGATCCACGCGTACGACGATCCGGCGTCGCGCATCCGCTCGCCGAGCCGCTTGTAGCCGGCGGCGATCATCGCCATCAGCACGGTGACGAGCACGAGCGCGAGCCACGTCCAGCGTCCGGCGGCGGCGAGCATCGCGGCGAGCGTCGTCGCGAGCGAGAACGCCGGCCCCATCGACGCGCCGGCGACGACGACGAGATCGCGCAGTCCGAGCACGCGCCGCAGATGCGCGCGCGCGCCCGACGGGCTCGCGCTCAGCGTGTCGGCGCTCATCGCGGTTCGCGCAGCAGCGAGTGGCGGTAGCCGTAGAGCGCGTAGACGCCGATCCCGACCGCGAACCAGATCAGGAACCGCAGCCAGGTCACCGGCTTGAGCCCTTCGACCGTGAGCCAGGTGCACAGCGCGATCCCGAGCACCGGGACGAGCACCGGCCCGAACGGGACGCGGAACGGACGCGGCGCGTCGGGCTTCGCGAACCGCAGCGCCATCACGCCGGCGCAGACGATGATGAACGCCGAGAGCGTCCCGATGTTCACGAACTCGAGCAGCATCGCGAGCGGGAGGCCGGCGGCGAAGAGCGCGACGGCCCCGCCGGTGAGCAGCGTGATCGTCACCGGCGTGCGCGTGCGCGCGTTGACGCGCCCGAAGACCGGCGGGATCATGCGGTCGCGTGCCATCACGTAGAAGATGCGGATCTGCCCGAGCAGCGAGGTCAGCATCGACGCCGCCGCGCCGGTGACCGTTCCGGCGAGCACCAGCGCGAAGAGCCAGCCCGCACCGCGGTTCTTCACCACCGCGTCCACCATCCCGGAGGCCGCCGCGACCTTGTTCCACGGCACGACGCCGACCGTCACCGCGGCGGCCGCGATGAACAGCACGGCGCCGACGATCAGCGAGAGGATGATCGCGCGCGGGACGTCGCGCAGCGGCTCGCGCGCCTCTTCGCTCGCGACCGTGACCGTGTCGAAGCCGATGTATGCGAAGAACACGAGCGCGGCGCCGATCACGATCCCGTGCCCGCCGAGCGGCGCGAACGGCCGGTACGCGGCAGGATGGACCGCACCGCCGAGCGCGAGCGCGAACGCCGCGATCGCGACGATCTGCACGACCACGAGAATCAGGTTCGTCGCCGCCGACTCGCGGATTCCGATCGCGAGCACGACCGAGAGCAGCACGACGGCGCCGGCGGCGATCACGTCGATCTGCGAGTGCGCGAGATCGATTCCGTGCAGCGTGACGACGACGTTCCCTTGCTGCGCCCACGCCGGCAGCGCGAGCCCGGCCTTCGCGAGCAGCTGCTGGAGCGCGCCGGAGAGCGTCGCCGAGAGCGGCGCGACGCTGATCCCGTACTCGAGGATGAGGTCCCAGCCGATGATCCACGCCACGACCTCGCCGAGCGCAGCGTACGCGTAGGTGTACGCGCTCCCCGCGATCGGCACCATCGACGCGAGCTCGGCGTAGCACAGCGCGACGAAGAAGCACGTCACGCCGGAGAGCGCGAACGACGCGACGACGCCGGGGCCGGCCGCGTTCGCGCCCGAGCCGACGGTCGTGAAGATCCCGCCGAGCATCGTGCCGAGCCCGACCGCGACGAGCCCGCCGACGCCGAGGACGCGCCGCAAGCCGACGCCCTCGCCGGGCAGGCGCTCGCGATCGTGCGCCTGGCGCGCGAACAGGTTCCCGATCAGGCTCAACGTTCTAGGCGGTCTGGAACTCGATCACGCGCGGCTTCAAGTCCAGACGCTGCAGCAGACCGCGGTAGTCGTCGTCGGTGACGTCGGCCCACTTCTTTCCGAGCAGCGCGATCATCGCGGCTTCGACGACGTTCGTCCCGAACGAGCGGCCGCCGAAATCCGGCGTCGTCGTGACGAGCCGCGCGATCCCGCGCTCGCGCAGGAAGTCGACATCGCTCGCGGTGACGGTGTTGGTGAGGATCGTCTTCCCGTCGAGCCGGTCCGGCATGAACTGCCGCATGAAGTGGTAGTCGCCGGCGATGATTTCGGCGTCCTCGTAGTACTCGGGATATTTCGGCTGCGGCGGCCGGTCTTGCTTCTTCCCGGTCGGGTAGAAGAACTGGAACGGGAGCTTGCACGCGTCGGGGAGATACTTACGCGCCATCTCCTCGAACTCGTCGAGCCCGCGCACCGGCCGGTCGAGGTCGAGCGCGAAGATGAAGTCGCCGAAGACCACGTCGGCGCCGGCCTGCACGAGCGCCTGCGCCATCCCGAACCGGTCGAGCGCGCTGACCATCAGCACGCGCTTCCCGCGCAGCTCGATCCCGAGCGCGCTCTGCATGAAGGCGACCGCGTTCCGCTCGAGCGTGTTCTTCAGCCCGCTCCCGTCGACGACCGGCGTCGTCTTCACCGCACCGAGCAGCCGCACTCCGTCGCGCAGCGCATACCGGTCGCTCCCCGCATAGAGATAGACGTCGATCCCCCCAAGCCCGATCGCGTCGACCGTCCCGTCGAGCTCCTTGAGCTTCGCGATCGCCTTATCGATCGAACCGTCCGTCCCGACCCGCGCAATGTCGAACCGCTCCCCGAGCAGCTCGACCTCCGCCCGATGATCGCGCGACGACGACCCGAGCGAGACCGACACGACCTTCTTCACGAGCGACCCTTTCCAAACTCTACCGACCGCGTGAAGTGCCTTGTGCTGGGGCGATTCGGCGGTCCGTGGAGCGGTCTTGACAGCCAGCTCCTGCGGGTTCGACTCCCGCTCGCTCCAGCCCGGCGGTGGCGCGCCGGTCCGCGGTGTGATAGAGTGACCCCGTCAAGGCCGCTCCTAGCACCGCATCGGCCATCGCGTTCTTGGAACGCGGTGGCCGTCGCCACATCGAGTGCGGTCACGCCGGCTGCACCGCGCTGACCGCGGCCACGTGGCGGACGGGGAAGTTGACGCTGTTCGCGATGAAGCAGACCGCGTGCGCGCGTTCGTGCAGCGCGTTCGCCTCGTCGACACGCGCGGGGTCGGAGAGCGTGACCTTCGGGTGCAGCACGACCTCGCGGAACCGAATCGCGCCGTCGATCAGCGTCATCTCACCGCGTGCGTCGTCCTCGTACGCGAGCACCTCGATCCCGGCGCGCGCGCACTCCGCGAGATACGAGAGCAGGTGGCACGCCGAGAGCGACGCCACCAGCAGGTCCTCGGGGTTGTAGAACGCGCCGTCTCCGAGAAAGTGCGGGTCGGCGGAGCCGCGCAGCGGCGGCTTTCCGTTCGCCTCGACGACGTAGTCGTGCGAGTAGGCTTTGTACGACGTGGTCGGGCCGTGCGCCGGGCCGTCCCAGTGCAGGCGCGTCTCGAAGAGGTGCGGGCGGACGTTCATGCCGAGGCCGCGCGGCGTTCTTCGGCCGCGGCGCGGGTGCGGGCGATCTGCTCGCGCGTGATCGGCAGGTCGAACGCGCGCATGTCGGCGAGCTCGAAGCCGTCGCGGGTTGCGAGCGCGTCGATCTCGCGGACCTTCGCGACGTCGATCCCGCGGCCGAGCGTGTACGGCTCGCAGCGGTTCTCCAGCGCGAGCAGCATCGTCTCGGACATGCACGCGAGCGCGGTCCCGCGCGGCAATCCCATGTCGAACTCCTCGCCCGGCTCGCGCACGCGCCACCAGCGCATGTCGCCGGGGACGCGCATGTTGCCGCCCTCGACCACCAGCACGTCGGGCCGCTCCACCGCGACGCGCCGGCTCACGTCGTGCGGGAGCGAGAGCTCGCACACCACCGCGCCGGTACGCAGATCTTCGGGCTCGATCACGTCCTGCGTCGAAGACGTCGCGGTCAGCACGAGGTCCGCGCGCCGCACCGCTTCGCTGATGTCGGTGGTGAACGACGACGGGCACGGCAGCCGCTCGCGCACGCCTTCGTGGAACTTGCGCAGCCGCGTCTCGTTGCGCGCGACGAGGATCACCTCGCCGACGTGCGGGGCGATCAGCTCGACGCACGCACCGCCGATCGAGCCGGTCGCGCCGACGACGACCGCGGTCGCGCGCGACGCGTCGATCCCCATCTCGTCCGCGCCGCGGAACAGACTGCGCACGCCGGCGGCGATGGTGAGCGAGTTGCCGGTCGTCACCGGGATCGGCGCGCGCTCGGCGATCGTCACGCCGCCGTCGCCGACGACGCCGGTGAACGCGCCGAGCCCGGCGACCTCCGCGCCCATCTGCACGCCGATGTCGATCGCCTTGAGGATACGGTCGTAGACGCGCTCGCGCGGGAAGTCGAGCATCTGCTGCGGCAGCAGCGGCGCCGCGACGAACCAGCCCTCGGTCTCCCGCCCGTCGGGGGTGCGGACGCCGGTCACATGTGCGGCCGCCCACGCGGGCATCCACTCCAGGATCTTCGCGATGATCGGCTTCCCTTTGCCCTTCGCGCCGGGCTCGTAGCGGACCACGTCCTCGAACGAGAGGGGGTGGATCACGAAGCAGAACTTGGCCATCCGGCGCCGCATTTTCGCCGTCCGACGCCGGGAGCCCGCGCCCCGATGCGGGAAAGGGACGCGCACATGAATCAGACGCTCTCGACCATCGAGGAGCTCGTCCGCATCCCCGCCCCCTGCCCCCAGCCGATGGGGCTCGCGTGTGACGGTCCGGATCTGTGGATCGCTTCCTTCGAGACGAATCGAATCTACGGCCTTGTTGCTCAACAAGGCCGCGTCTTTGAAGAGGCCGTCGCGCCGGGCAGGCCATATGGGCTGACCGTGACCGGCGACGCGCTGCGCGTCGTCATCGGCGATAGTCACGAGGGCGGCGCCGACGACCGCTACATACGCCGCTACATCATGGGCAAGGACTTCAAGTCCGAGGCGATCCGCTGCCCCGACGGGACCGGCTCGTTCCTGGCCTACGACGGCGACCGCCTCTACCTCAGCCAGCGCGACAACCAGCTGATCCTCGAGCTGGACGAGGCCGGCAAGGTGCTGCGCTCGATCCCGGTCCCGCGGCAGATCACCGGGATGGTGATCGTCGCCGGGCGGTTCTATCTCGTCACCACCGAGAGCCGCGAGAGCGACGACTACCGGCTGCTGTGCCTCGACGCGCGCAAGGAAGATCCCGAGGTCCACGAGCTGGCCTCGATCGGGTTCGCCGCGCGCAGCCTGGGCTGGGACGGGACGCGCTTCTGGACCAACTGCCGCGCCGAGAACACGATCGTCGCCTTCGCGAAACCTGACTGACGCGGACGGGACGCGGGTGAACGGGGACGGCCCGCGTCCCGGACGAACCGGCCGAGCGTGACGCCTCGGTATCGTCGTTCCAGCGTCCGGGCGCTCCTGGAGTCGGTCACCCGCAATCCCGCCGTCGCGACCGCCGCGCACGACGCGTTGTGGGCCGTGCTCTGGAACCGCCGCTATCCCGACGTCGACGAGCCGGTCTGGTCGCCCGAGGCCGCGTACTCCGGGCAGCTGACGTGGGTGCGCGAGCTGGAGCCGGGGACGACGCTCGCCGGCGTCGACGCCGGCGACACGATGATCGCCTTCCGCCTGACCGGCCCGGCGCCCGCGATCGGCAGCCGGGTCCGCGTGCTGCCCGCGGTCGCGAAGGACGAGTGGCGGCTCGTCGTCGTGCAGCCGCTCGGGGTCGGGATCGACCTGCGCTTCGACGACCAGACGCCGGCGAGCGATCCCGGCTGGATCGAGACGTTGCGCGAGGCGCTCAAGCAGCTGCGCACCGCGCTCGACCAGCGCCGCGACCGCCTGGCGGCGCGGCGCGCGCAGCTCGGCGCGCTGAACGAGCCGCCCACGGTCGAGGAGATTTGGCGCGAAGAGGTCTCGGCGATCAGCGACCGTGTCGCGCTGATGACGGAGTACACGCCCGAAGAGCATGCGGCGCTCGCGCGAGCGCGCGCGAAGGGCGCCCGCACCGCCGACGAGGAGGAACGGAAGATCATCGCCGCGCGCAAGCGCCGCTTCACCGAGCGCGGCAACGAAGAGATCGCGCGCTTCCGCGAGACGCAGTGGCCCGCGATGCGCGACGCCGCGCTGGCCGAGCTCAAGAAATACGCCGACTACCGCACCGAAGTGGTCCGCCTCGAGGACGCGCTCAACCGCATCCGCGCCTTTGCGACGCGCGCGAAGAACGCGGCCGCCGCGCTCGACCGCCTCGAACGCTCGGGCTTCCGCGTCCACGCGATGCGCCTCGACGCCGCGCGGCTCGACGACGCCGAGTACGCCGAAGAGATCCTCACCACGATCGAGCTCCTCCACGCCGCGATCCCGCAGCGCGCGGAGACGAGCGCGACGCCGTTCAGCGCCTACCGGGCCCCGACTGCGGGCCCGTCGGTGACGCCGCCGCCGTTCGATCAGTAGCGGAGGATAACAGCAAACGGAAGACGCCTTCCGGCGCCTTCCGCTGTCGGCGATCAAACACAGTCCGGCCGGCTACCGGCCGCTGTCGGGCATCCTCTCGTCGAGGACCCCACTGGGAGATTGTCGGCCCGCCGAGGCCTCACCCGACGGCAGTCTATCATCTCGCGGTGCAGCGGTCAACGCCGGTACAGCGCAGACGTAGCTCCGAAACACGAGTTGGCCGTTTCGCCGGCCGTCGAGCGTTCCAGCCTTCGGAAACGCGGTCACGAAACGCCGTCCACCGGTGGCCACCGCGACGGCGATGTGCGAGACGATCTCCGATGTTCCGTGGCGATACGCCGAGAAGTAATGTCGTTTCGGAACGTCGTCGCCGGGACGATCGAACCGATCCCATACTTCGATCGGATCCAGAAACGTCGCCCGAACCCAACCGGCAAAACGTGCGTGATCCACGTCGACCGCGAGCTTCCCGCAGAGCATGGCAGAGCTCGCCGTGATCGTGTACCCGGCGTGATCACGAAAATGCACCACACGCAAACCCTCGATACGAAGTTCGCGAGCGACGGTCGAACGCCGGCCTTTCGTATCGAGGGGTACCGCGGCCGGCGGACAGGGCCGAACCCGAGCGTGCGTGCGCGCGACGAGGCGCCAGGGAGGTAGCCCTTCGGAGTTCCAGTCAGCCAAGGAGACGCGGCGATCTGCATGCCGCCAAGGTGAGGTGCGGTGATAATGTGCGAGTTGCATCTCGCAATACGGCGTTTCACCGAGTCATGCGCCAACGCTCCTCGTTTAGGTGGCGAATGCGTCGGATTTGGCCGTTTCGGTTCCGTGAACCGTGCGGGCCGGAGACGCCCGGAACGTCGGGCTACGTTGTCCGCTGAGTAGCTGCCTGCGAAAGCCCCTCGACTTTGATCGGGGGGACTTGCACGATCGCGTAGGTGCCGGAGGCGATTCCGATGTTCGCGTCGCGGAAGGCGCTCAGGACCTCGCGAAAGATCTTGTCTTTCGCGGTGCGCGAGCCGTGGTCGGGGACCAGGTAGCGGACCGAGATCGCGATCCAGTTGTCGGTGAGCTCGTAGTACGCGCGCGGAGCGAGGTCCTCGACCGCCAGGCCGTAGCGCGCTTGCAGACGGACGCGGTCGTCGTCGCGGAACTGCTCCGGCCGCACGGCGTGGCGCGCGACCGCTTCGAGCATGATCTGCTCGGCGCGCGCGTCGTCGCCCTCGTACGGGATCGGCAGCTTGATCTCGTCCCAGACGTACGGAAAGTCGCGCGTGTAGTTGTAGACCGGCTGGTCGAAGATGACCCCGTTGTTCACCGTGACGATGCGGCCGGTGAACTGGCGGCCGTGCACCCAGACCGCCGGCGCGTCGGGCTGTTCGGCTTGCGTCTCGCCCATCTCCATGATCGTCGTCTGGAACGGGTCGAGCGCGATCACGTCGCCGCGCACGGCGCCCATCACGATCCGGTCGCCGATCGAGAACGTCGAGCCGCGCAGGATGATGATGTACGCCGCGAACGCGGTGATCACGCGCTGCAGCGCGACCGCGATCCCGGCCGTGAACAGCCCGCCGATCGTCGCGAACCGCGCCCCGTTGTCGAACCACACCGAGATCAGCGCGAGGACGAGCGCGGCGAACAGCACGAGACTCAGCACCTGCCGCGCCCAGAACACCGTCCGCGCCGTCGGGTCCGAGGACGCGCCGGAGACCCGCGCACGCGTGACCTGCGAGACGAGCCGCCGCAGCAGCGCGAAGACGATCAGCAGCGCGACGGTGAGGACGAGCTTCTCGCCGGTCCGCAGGTCGAAGCCGAGCAGGTGCACGCCGAAGACCGTCATCCGGGCGACCTCGACGGCACGCGCGCCTCCGCTTCGCGCTTGAGCGCGGCGAGCATCATCTCGCTGTTCTCGCGGACCTTTTTCTCGAGCGTCGGGCCGATCAGCTCCGCGAGCGTCGGGACGCCGAAGTCGTACTCGACGCCGAGCACGACCCGCGTCGTCGCACCGTCCTGCACGAACGTCCAGGCGCCCTCGAACGTGTCGAGATCGCCCTCGATCAGCGCGTAGTCGATCCGCAGGTTGGCGTCGTCGAAGCGGTCCTCTTCGGTCCACTCGATCGGCGCGTCCTCGACCAGCGTCTTCCAGCGCGTGATCACCGCGTCCGGCCGGCGCTCGAGCACGACGACGGTTTCTACGTCGGGCATGAACTCGGGGAAGCGGTCTTGCTCCTTCGCCAGCGCGTAGACCGTCTCGGCCGGCGCCTCGACGTCGACCGCGCATTCGACGTACGGCATTACTTGAGCGTACCCAGCTTGTCGAACGCCGTCCGCACCGCCGCGTCGAACGCGTCCACCGCCGTCGCGATCTGCTCGGCGGTGACGATCAGCGGCGGCTCCAGCCGGATCACGCGCTGCTGGTTCAGCGTCCACGCCGCGGTGACGCCGCGTTTCAGCAGCTCGGGGATGATCGTCCCGCCGTAGCCTTCGCTGCGCAGCTCGACGCCGACCAGCAGCCCCGCGCCGCGCACGCTCGCGATCACCTCGGGATGCCGCTCCATCGTCGCGCGCACGCCGGCCAGCAGCTCCTCGCCGCGCTGGCGCGCGTTCGCCACGAGATCCTCGTCGCGCAGCACGTCGAGCGCCGCGAGCGCGGCCGCGCACGCGAGCTCGTTCCCGCCGAACGTCGAGGTGTGCAGCAGCGGCTGCTTCGCGTACGCGGCGCTCCAGACCGGCGGCCGCGCGACGTACGCGCCGATCGGGACGACGCCGCCGGACAAGCCCTTCGCGAGCGTCATCACGTCGGGGACGACGCCTTCGCGGTCGCAAGCGAACAGCGCGCCGCAGCGGCCCAAGCCCGTCTGCACCTCGTCGGCGATCATCACCGCGCCGCTCTCGTCGCAGATCTCGCGGACCTCGCGCAGATACCCCTCGGGCGGCACGTTGACGCCGCCCTCGCCCTGCACCGGCTCGACGATCACCGCCGCGACCGTCTCGTCGACCGCGGCGCGCAACGCCGCGCCGTCGCCGAACGGCACGTGCCGCACGTCGGCGAGCAGCGGCGCGAACGGCTCGCGGAACGCCTCGCGCCCGCTCGCCGAGAGCGCCCCGAGCGTCTTGCCGTGGAACGCCGCCTCGGTCGCGACGATCGCGGGGCGCTTCGTCGCCGCGCGCGCGAGCTTCAGCGCGCCTTCGACCGCCTCGGTCCCGCTGTTCGCGAAGAACGCGATCGACAGATCGCCGGGCGCGATCTCCGCCAGCCGCTTCGCGAGCCGGCCCATCAACGGGTTGAACATCGTCCGCCCGGAGAGCGCGATCCGGTCGAGCTGATCCTTCACCGCCGCGATCACGCGCGGGTGGCGGTGGCCGAGCGTGAAGACGCCGTATCCTCCCGCGAAGTCGAGGTACGTCTTGCCGTTGTGGTCGGTGATCGTGCAGCCTTCGGCGCGCACCTCGACCGGCGAACCCGAGAGCTTCATCACGCGCGCGAGCGGCGGGTTCACGTGCGCGCGGTAGCTCTCGTAGACCTCGTCGTACAGCGCCGCCGGCGTCGGCGCGCCGTAGAGCAGCGCCTGCGGCTCATCCTTCGACAAGCTCAGGATGACGTTGTCGGTTCCGCTCACGCGACGGCGAGCTCGCGCGTGCTCGGCTCCAGCTCGGCGATCGTCGCTTCGAGCACCGCGAGCGTCTCGGCCGCCGTCTCCGTGCGCATCAACCGTTCGCGCAGCGCGCTCGCGCCCGGGAAGCCTTTGAGGTAATAGCCGAGGTGCTTGCGCATCTGCGGGACCGCGCGCGCCTCGCCCCACTCCTCGACCATGACGTGGTAATGATGGACCGCGAAGCGCAGGCGGTCCGGCGCGGCGGGCGTCGGCTCGGGCTCGCGCCCTTCCATCAGCGCGCGCAGCCGCGAGACGAGCCACGGGTTGCCGAGCGTCGCGCGCCCGAGCATCACCGCGTCGACGCCGCTCTCGCGCATCCGGCGCATCGCCTCGAACGGATCGGCGAGATCGCCGTTCCCGATCACCGGGACGTCGACCGCGCGCTTCAGCTCGGCGATCTTCGACCAGTCGGCGCTGCCCTTGTAGAACTGCTTCGCGGTCCGCGCGTGCAGCGTGATCGCCTGGATGCCTACGGCCTGCGCGCGCTTTGCGACCTCGACGAACACGAGACTCTGCTCGGTCCAGCCGAGCCGCATCTTCATCGTCACCGGGCAGTCGACCGCGTCGACGACCGCCTTCATGATCGCTTCGCACCGGTCGACGTCGCGCAGGCACGCGCTCCCGCCCTCGGTCTTCGTCACCTTCGGCGCGGGGCAGCCGAAGTTGATGTCGACGATGTCGGCGCCGCACTCGCGCACGACCTTCGCGGCGAGCGCCATGATCGCGGGATCGTTCCCCCACAGCTGCGTCGAGACGGGCTGCTCGACGCCGTGCTGGTCGATCATCTCCATCGTGCGCTTGCTGCCGTACTGCAGCGCGTTGGACGAGACGAACTCGGTCACCGTGAGCCCGAACCCGAACGGCTTGTAGAGCGCGCGCCGGGTGCGGTTCGTGACCCCCGACATCGGCGCGAGGACGACGGGAGGCCAGATCCGATGGGGGCCGATCCGAAGCGGCGGGACGATGCGCCCTTCGACAGGCTCAGGGTGACCCTTCACAGCGGAAGAGTGTACCACGCCGGGTCCGGGCTGCCCACCCGCTTCGGCAGGTGGCGGCCGCCCGCCGTGCGGAGGTTGCGGGATGATCGCCGCGCTCGCCCTCTCGGCGCTCCTCGGCGCCGCCACCCCGCAGCCGCATCCCGGCGAGCCGATCCGCCGCGAGGTCCACGAGAACTCGCTGGTCGGCGAGTTCGTCGTCCCGCACGATGCCGCGCGGCAGCCGGCGGTGATCCTGCTGGGCGGGTTGGAGTGCGGGGTCCCGGGCGACGCCTTCACCTTCGCGCGCCGAGGCTACGCGGCGTTCGCGGTCGCGTACTGCGGCACGCAGCCGCTCCCGCGCACCGCCGACGAGACCCCCGTCGAGACGGTCTCGCGTGCGGTCGACTGGCTGGTCGCGAACCCCGAGGTCGACCCGAAGCGGATCGCCATCGTCGGGATCTCGCAGGGCTCGGCGCTCGCGCTGCTCGCCGCCGCGCGCGACCCGCGGATCAAGACCGTCGCCGTCGTCTCCCCGACCGCCTATGTCTGGTTCTCGCCGGCGTTCGACGGCCAGCACGACCGCTCGTCGTGGAGCGAGAACGCCGGCGGTCTGCCGTTCATCCCGCCCGACGCGAACCAGGAGAGCGCGCTCGGCCGAGCGTTCGACGCCGGCGGCACCTACGCGTTCCGCGACCTCTACGACGCTTCGCTCGCGGCGGCGAAGCCGGCGCTCGTCGCGCAGGCGACGATCCCGGTCGAGCGGATCCGCGCGCCGCTGCTCTGCGTCGCCGGCGCCGACGACCGCGAGTGGGACAGCGCCGGCGCGTGCAAGACGATCGCCGCCCGGCGCCTCGCGGCGCACGAGGACGCGGCCGACCGCGTCGTGATCGAGCCCCGCGCCGGCCACTTCCTCGCGCTGAGCGGACGTCCTCAGGGGGACGTCATGCCCGCCGGCAAGATGAAGATCCGGCTGGGCGGCGACCTCCAAGCGAACACGCAAGGCCAGGGCGACGCCCTCGCCGCGATCCAGACGTTCTTCGCCAAGACGCTCTGAGGCCGCCCGGTCTCGCTCGCACGCCGTCCGTGCAGACCGGCGTTCGCAACGTGAGATTCGCGCGGCACCGGGTACGCGCAGGTCACCGGGGCGTGTGCGCCGGTCGTAAACACCCACCTCAGGAGAGCCCCGAGCAGTCGAGCCGGGGCTCTCGGCTTGTTTGCTAGCCGAATCTCGCTAAAGTCCGCGCGCGCTTATCCGAAGCATTACATATCGGAGGCGCCGGCTTTACAGAAGCCCGCGCATCCCCGCGTGCCGCGCAACGGCCGGGCCTCCGTCGCAACGTAAGCGCTTCTCATGAAGCGCTCCATTTCTCGCTATGGTGGAAGGAAACACACACACATGGACGCCTTCGCGCGCCCTTCGCGCCGCGGCCTCTTCGCTGCGCTCTCGCTGGCCCTCGCGGCCTCGCTCCCGCTCGCCGCTAGCGCGGGCACCGCTTCCGGGACCGCGTCGGTCTCGGCGACCGTCGTCAACAACTGCGTCTTCGGGACGAACTCGGTCGCGTTCGGCAACTACGACGCCGTCGCGGCGAACAAGACCAGCGCGCTGACCGCGAACGGCACGGTCAACGTCACCTGCACGCAGGGTGACGCGTACGCGATCTCGGCCGACGCCGGCGCGAACGGCCCGCACGCGGGAACCGGTTTCACCCGCGCGATGAGCTACACGACCGGCGGCGGCACGCCGACGACGTACTACCTCAACTACGAGCTCTACACGGACAGCGGGCTCACCACGGTGTGGAACGGCACGAACACGCTCAGCGGCACCGGCAGCGGCGCCTCGCAGGCGGTGACGTTCTACGGCGCGGTCGGCTCGGGCCAGGGCGCGGTTCCGGCCGCGGCGTACGCCGACACCGTCAACCTCAGCGTCACGTTCTAGAAGCGCGCGCCGGAACGGATCGCATGCGCCTCTGGAAGACCCTGCTCGCACCGGTCATCGCGATAGTTTGCGCGGTGGCCGGCGCGAGCCCGGCGCGAGCCTCGTCGTTCGCGCTGAATCCCACGATCGTCACGCTCAGCGGCACGGCGACGGCCGGTGACTTCGTCATCGCGAATCTCGGCCAGGAGCCGTTGCGGCTCTCCGTTCGCGCGTACGCCTGGCAGCAGACGCCGAACGATCCGGAATCGCTCGCGCCCTCCGAGCGCGTCCCCTATTTTCCGCGGCTGCTCACGCTCGCACCGGGCGCCTCGCAGCGCGTTCGCGTCGGCGTCCTCGACCCGCGCGGACCGGTCGAGCGCGCGTACCGCGTCGTCGTCACCGAGCTGCCGCCGCAAGCGACGCCGCAGAGCGAAGGCGCGGGCCTGCACCTCGTCGAGCGGATCGACGTCCCGCTGTTCCTCGCTCCGTCGTCACGCGCGAGCGCCGATGCCGCGATCGGCGGCGCCGAGCGACAGCGCGACGGGATCGACGTCATGCTGACCAACACCGGGAACGCCCATATCGCACAGTCGGTCGTCGAGGCGACGCTGCGCGACGCCGCCGGCCGCGTGCAATGGCGCGGCTCGCAGAACGCGTTCTACGTGCTCGCGCAGAGCCGCATCGCGGTGCACCTTCCGGCTTCGGCGGCCGCGCTTCACGCCGGCCGTTCGCTCGAGGTGAGCTGGAAGCGCGCGGGGCAGCCGCCGATCACGCGAAGCTTCACCATCTGAAAACGATGCGCTCGCTGATGCGCAGAGTGCTGCCGGCGATCCTCGCCGGCGCGCTCGCGGCTTCGGGCGCGCTCCCGGCGCGCGCCGACCCCGACCGCCTCCTCGCCGACCTCGCATGGAACGGCGAGGCGCAGCCGCGCTCGCTCATCCTCATCGACGGCGCCGAGGTGTTCGTCGCGCGCAGCCTGCTGCAAGCGCACGGCGTCGAGCCGCGCGCCGGCGCGTGCGACGCGAAGGTCGTCGACGAGTGCTACGTCGCGCTGAGCCCGCTGCACGACGTGCTGACGTTTCGTTTCGACCCGGCGGAGCTGCGGCTCGACGTGCGGGTGAGCGCCGCGCTGTTGCCCAGCCGCGCGCTGCGCATCGCGCGCGAGGCGCCCTCGTACGAGCAGCAGTTCCTCCCCGCGCTCGCGATGAGCTACGGCCTGCGCGAGACGCCCGGCACGCCGTGGTCGGCGTGGATCGACCAGCGCTACAGCCCGCGGCCGAACGCGCTCTTCGAGAGCACCGCCGGGCGCACCGCGAGCGGCGCGTTCGCGCGCGGGCTCTCGTCGTTCACGCTCGACGCGCCGGGCGCGAGCCGGCGGCTCGTCGTCGGCGACACGACGCTGAGCGGCGGCCCGCTCGCGACGAGCGGCGTGATCGGCGGGATCGCGGTCGAGCGCGAGTTCGCGCTGAACCCGTACGCGCTCACCTTCCCGATGCCGTCGATCGAGACGACGGTCGCCGCGCCCTCGCGCGCCGACGTCTACGTGAACGGCGTGCTGGTGAAGAGCATGACGCTCGCGCCCGGCAACTACCATCTCAGCGACGTCCCGATCGTCGCCGGCTACTCGAACGCGCGCGTCGTGCTGCACAACGAGCTCGGGCAGCAGATCAGTGAGGACGCGCAGTACGGCGCGCCCTCGCTGCTGCGCGCCGGGCTCACCGACTACCAGTACGCGGTGGGGTTCCTCCGCGACGACGCCGGCGGCGCGCCGCGCTACGACCGTCCGCTCGCGAGCGCGCGCTACCGGCTCGGCGCATCCTCGCGCGCGACGCTCGGCGCCGCCGCGCAGCTCGCGCCGGGCGCGTCGGCGTTCGCGCTCGAGTACGACGGCGTGCTCGGTTTCGGGATCGTGCACGCGGACGCGGCGGAGAGCTCGGCCGACGGCGTGTCGGGCAGCGCGTTCTCGGCGGCGTACGCGACGACCGGGCGGTCCGGCGCGCTCGGCGCGAACGTGCACTGGCAGGATCCGCGCTTTCGAACCGTCACCTCGCTGGCCGGCGAGGAACGGATCCTCGCCGACGCGGCGATCACGAAGATGCAGCGAATCGGCGCGGCGACGACGCTCTCGCTCACCGCGCGCGAGACGCGCTACGCGACCGCCGGCGCGATCGCGTCCGCGGTGGTGACCGCGTCGCGCCGCTTCGGCGCGTGGGATTTGGGCCTCTCGTACACGCGCGAGCGCGCGTTCTCCGCGCTCCGGCGCGCCGGGAACGAGCTTTCGATCGCGCTCACGCGCGCGCGCGGAGCGTCCTCGCAGAGCGTGCGCTACGACAGCGCCTCGGGCGGCGCGGTCGTCTCCGTCGCGCACGGGAGCGGGACGGCGATCGGGACGTCGTACGCGCTCGACGCGGGCCTCGCCGGGAACGCGCCGCAGACCGCGCGCGCGCAGATCGGGCTGCCGTTCGCCTCGGTGAACCTCGACGCGGCGGCGGCCGCAGGCGCCGCGCCGCGGCTCGCCGCCGAGGTCGACGGCTCGGTCGTGTACGCCGCGCACCGCGTGCTGTTCGGGCAGCGGCTCGGCGATGCGTTCGCGGTCGTGAGCGCCGACGGGATGGGCGCGGCCGACGTGACGCTCGACGGCCAGCGCGCGGGCCGCACCGACCGGCACGGCTATCTGCTGCTCCCCGCGCTCGGCTCGAACGCGGCGAACGCGGTCGGCCTCTCCGGCGCCGATCTCCCGCTCGACCAGATGGTCGACGCCGCGGGCGAGCGGCGCGCCGGACCGCCGTATCACGCGGGGACGCTGGTGCACTTCGGCGCGCACCGCGTCCACGCGGTGTACGGAACCGTGCGCGTTCGCGATGCGAGCGGGCGCGCGCGCATCCCCGCGTACGGCGAGCTCGAGCTGCGGACGGCGGGAACGGACGCTACGGCGAGCTCGCCGATCGACGAGACGGGCGAGTTCTACGTCGACCGCGTCGCGCCGGGGCGCTACGACGCGCGGATCGTCGACGGGAGCGGCGAGTGCCGTTTCCGCATCGAGATCCCGGCGTTCTCCGAACCGGCCCGCGACTTGGGGGCGCTGCAGTGCGACGGGGCATAGCGCTCTGCGCGCTGCTCCTTGCCATGTCGCCTCTTCCGGCGTCGGCGACGTGCTCGTTCCAGTCGATCCAGTCGCTGCCGTTCTCGTACGACCCGATCGGCGGCGCCGCGGCGACCGCGGCGGCGACGATGACGATCTCCTGCGACGCGTCGAGCGCGACCGCCGTGACGGTGACGCTCGACGCGGGAACGCACGCGGGCCCCGCGGCGACGCCGTGGCGGAAGCTGATGAACGTTGCCGACGGCGAGACGCTGAACTACAACATCTACCTCGACGCCGCGCACGCCACGGTGTGGGGCGACGGAACGAGCGGGACCGGCGTCGAGTCGCACGCGCAGACCAGCGGGACGTTCGCGCTCACGCTCTACGGGTTGATCCCCGGCGGGCAGAGCGTCGCGGCCGGCAGCTACTCCGACACCGTCACGGCGACGCTCACGTTCTGAGGCGTCAGCGCGCGCGGAGGTGGTCGGCGCGCATCCCGTGCAGCACCAGGTGCGGCTCGACGCGCTCGATGCAGGCGGTCTCGGCGGCGACGACCGGGGCGAGCCCGCCGGAGGCGATCACGCGCGCATCCTCGCCGAGGATCGCGCGGATGCGGCGCACCAGCTCTTCGGTCTGCCCGACTGCGCCGTAGACGAGCCCGGCCTGGATCGCGGTCACGGTGTCGCGGCCGATCGGCGAGCCGGGTGCGACGAGCGCGACCTGCGGCAGCTTCGCGGTCCGGCCGACGAGCGCGTCGAGCGAGACCTGCAAGCCGGTCGCGATCGCGACGCCGAGGTACGCACCCTCGCGGTCGATCGCACCGTACGTCGTCGCGGTGCCGAAGTTGATCACGATCGCCGGCGCGCCGACGAACGCGACCGCGCCGATCGCGCCCGCGACCAGATCGCTGCCGACTTCCGTCGGGCGGTCGGTCTTCACGGTGATCGAGCGCTGGTTCGCGGCGGTGAAGAACGTCGGGCGGACGCCGAAGTACTTCTCGCAGCCTTCGCCGAGCGGGCGGTCGACGACGGGGACGACCGACGAGACGACGATCGACTCGATGTCGGCGATCGCGTAGCGCGCCGCCGAGAAGAACGCCGCGAAGAGGACGCCGTACTCGTCGGCGGTGCGGCGCCGCGCCGTCGTGACGCGCCACGTCCCGACGATCGTTCCGGCATGGTCGAACGCGCCGAGCTTCGTCTCGGTGTTTCCGACGTCGATGCAGAGCAGCACGCTACGCGCGCCCGTTCTTCAGTTCCAGGATCGCGTCCCACAGGCGCGCGGCGAGCTCGCGCTTCGAGCCGATGCCGAGATCTCTGCGGCCGTCCTCGCCCCACAACAGCACGAGCGCGTTGTCGACCGCGCCGAAGCCGCGCTCGCCGCCGACGTCGTTGACGACGATCGCGTCGAGATGCTTGCGCGCGAGCTTCTCGCGCGCGTTCGCCTCGAACGCCTGCGTCTCGGCGGCGAAGCCGACCAAGAACGTCCCGTCCTTGCTCGCACCGAGATTCGCGAGAATGTCGGGATTGCGCTCGAGCGCGAGCGGCGGCGCGTCTTCGGTCTTCTTCACCTTGTGCTCGTGCGCGCTCGCCGGGCGCCAGTCGGCGACCGCGGCGGTCGCGATCGCGATCGTCGTCCCGGGCGCGCGCTCTTGCACCGCGGCGTCCATCTCGCGCGCGGTCGTCACGCGCGCGGTGCGCGCGCCGGCCGGCGGCTCGAGATGCGTCGGGCCGAGGACGAGATCGACCTCCGCGCCGCGCGCGAGCGCCTCGCGCGCGAGCTCGATCCCCTGCGTCCCGCTCGCCGCGTTCGAGAGGAAGCGCACCGGGTCGATCGGCTCGCGCGTCGGCCCGGCGGTGATCAGCACGCGCTCGCCGGCGAGATCGCGCGCGCGCCGGAGCGCGCCGCCGATCGCGGCGAGCAGCGTCTCTTCGTTCGCGAGCCGGCCCGCGCCGTGCTCGCGCTCGGCGAGGAACCCGGACTCGGGATCGACCACGATCGCGCCGCGCGCGCGCAGCGCCGCGAGGTGCGCGCACGTCGCCTCGTGCTCGAGCATCGCGGTGTTCATCGCCGGCGCGATCACCAGCGGCGCGCGCGTCGCGAGCGCGACGTTGGTGAGCAGGTCGTCGGCGAGCCCGAGCGCGAGCTTCGCCAGCGTGTTCGCGGTACAAGGAACGATCGCGAGCACCTCGGCCTCGCGCGCGAGCGCGATGTGCGGGATCTCCTCGACGCGCTCCCACAGCGAGGTATGGACCGGGCGCCGCGCGAGCGCCGCGAACGTCGCCTCGCCGACGAAGCGCAGGGCGTCCGCCGTCATGATCACGTCGAGGACCGCGCCGTTCTGCACCAGCCGGCTGGCGAGCACGGCCGCCTTGTACGCCGCGATCCCGCCGGTCACGCCGAGCACCACGCGCCGTCCGTTCACGCCGTCATCTCGATGTCATCCTGAGCATGTCGAAGGATCGGTTCGTTGTCGATCAGCCGCGTTGTCCCCGCCCACGCGCTCGCGATGGCGAGCGCCGGCGGGCGAACCTCCTCGGGCGCGGCGAACGTCGCCGGGTCGACGACGTCGAGATACGCCTCGCGCAGCGGGGCTGCGAGGCGCGCGCGCCCGCGCGCGACGGCGCGCTCGCGGTCGGTCTCGCCGGCCCTGACCGCGGCGGCGATCGCTTCGAGCGCGCGGTGCAGCGAGGGCGCCGCGGCGCGCTGCTCCGGATCGAGATAGACGTTGCGGCTCGAGAGCGCGAGCCCGTCCGGCTCCCGAATCGTCGGCGAGACGACCAGCTCCAGCGGCAGATCGAGATCGGCGACGACGCGCTTCAGCACCGCGACCTGCTGCGCGTCCTTGGCGCCGAAGTACGCGCGGTCGGGCCGCACGGCGGCGAACAGCTTCACGCAGACGGTCGCGACGCCGCGGAAATGCCCCGGCCGCAGCGCGCCCTCGAAGACCTCGGCGAGCGGCCCCGGATCGACGCTCGTCGCGAACCCCGGCGGGTACATCGTCGCCGCGTCGGGCGCGTAGACCACCTCGACACCGGCCTCGCGAAGCGCAGCGACGTCGCCCTCGAACGCGCGCGGGTAGCGGTCGTAGTCCTCGTTCGGGCCGAACTGCAGCGGGTTGACGAAGATCGAGACCGCAACGGTCCGCGACTCTTCCCGCGCCCGGCGCACCAGCGCCAGGTGGCCGGCGTGGAGCGCGCCCATCGTCGGCACCAGCCCGACCGGCCGTTCCGCCCCCGCCAGCGCCTCGCGCACCTCCGCGGGAGTGCGCGCGATCACCATTTGCGCTTACGCTCCGCGGATCACGCGAAGGGTCGTGCGCCCGATGACGAACGGTTGGCCCAGGTCGATCGGCTCCGGCTCGCCCAGAGCGCGCCCGCCCAGGCGGGTCCCGTTCCGGCTGGCGAGGTCGGCCAACCGTAAGCGACCGTCCTGTTCTTGGTAGAGGCGCGCGTGTTTTCGGGAAATATACCGGTCGATCGTGATGCAGGCGGATGCCACCGCATCGTCACGGCCGATGGTGATCTCCCGCTCGAAAGCCCACGTTTTACCGTCGAGCGGACCGCTCATCACCTCGAGGACGTACATGACCGGGCCGCCTTCGCGCGAGCCGGCGCGCCGGTCCTCTCCACAGGAAGAACGCGACCGTGAAAGACGACCACCTCCTCGAGATCGACCCCGAAGCGCTGCGCGCCGCCGAGTTCATGCAGGCGCAGGAGCTGCTGGGCGGGATGGTCGGCCGGCGCATCGTCTCGGCGCAGCTCGAAGAGACGCGCATCGCGATCGAGACCGACGACGGCTCGGTCTACTACTTCTACGGGTTCATGGGCGAAGACGCGTCGGACGGCGAGGAAGGCTGACAGCCGGACCGCCGTGAGTGCGCCGGGCGGGGTGCCTGCGCGTCCGTTGACCGCGATCGAGGACCTCTCGCTCGCGCGCGTGACCGCATGGCCGGCGCAGCGAGCGCGCGAGCTGCTCGCGGCCCCGGACTGGCGCGAGCGAATCGCCGCGCTGCTGCGCGACGACGAGGCGTTCCGGACCGCGGTGCTGCTCGCGAGCCGCGGGCTGCGCGGCGCGGTCGAGCGCGCGCTCCGCGGGGAGCCGCTCGAGGCGCGCGAGGCGACGAGGCTGCTCGCCTACGCGGTCCGGATGGCGACGCGGACGACGCCGTTCGGGATCTTCGCCTCGGTCGGGCCGCTGGTCTTCGGCGAGGGTGAAGCGCGGGTCGGCGCGCTCGGCGAGCGCGTCGCGCGCGCGAACGTCGATCACGAATGGCTGGTCGGCGCGGTCGACGCGGCGGTCGAGCGCGCGCTCGACGCCGGCGAAGAGATCGTTCTCGTGACGGCGACCGCGCTGCGCCGCGAAGGCCCGCGCTTCGCGCTGCTCGACGAGCGCAAGGTGAACCGTGACGGCGATGCCGCGCAGTACCGCAGCGTGACGATCGCCGCCCGGCCGGCGGTCGCGTCCGCGCTCGAGCTCGCGCGCGACGGCGTCTCCAGCGCCGCGCTCGCGC
This sequence comes from Candidatus Elarobacter sp., assembly GCA_036264835.1. Lineage (GTDB taxonomy): Bacteria > Vulcanimicrobiota > Vulcanimicrobiia > Vulcanimicrobiales > Vulcanimicrobiaceae > Vulcanimicrobium. Next base: position 3,728 of record DATAQE010000111.1, on the reverse strand, counting down.
GCACGCTCGCCGAACGGTTCACCGTCGAGCCGGACGCGGCACGCGCGCTGGTGCGGAATCTGGTCGCGGCGCGGTTCCTGATCCCGGCGGCGCGGCCCGCGCCGCTCGACGACGCGCGCGAGCGGATCGCGGCGTTCGCAAGCGCGCAGCCTTCGCTCGCGCCGGTCGCGGCGGCGTTGCGGGACGCGCCCGAGTCGCGGCGCGGCCTCCCCGACGCGGCGGCGCTCGACGCCGCGGTGCGGCGGCTCGCGAGCGCCGGCCCGAGCGATGTCCAGCAGCCGGTGTTCTTCGACGTGACGCACGACGCGCTCGCGCTCCCGGCGCTCGTGCGCGAGGACGTGCTGCGGCTCGCCGACGTGCTGATGCGCAGCGGCGTGCGCGAGCATCTCGGCGCGTACCGCGAGCGCTTCATCGCGCGCTACGAGTCCAGCGAACGGCTCGTCCCGCTGCTGGAGCTCGTCGGCCCGCACGGGCTCGGGATCCCGGGGGACACGGAGGTCGAGCGCACGCCGCCGGGGCGCCCGCGCCGCGCGAGGCTGGCGGCGCTGATCGGCGCGGCGCTGCGCGCGGGGAACGACGAGATCGCGCTCTCCGACGACGACTGGGACGCGATCCGGCGGGACCTCCCCGACCCGCCGCCGCCTTCGCTGGAGGTCGCGTTCAACGTCCTCGCGCCGTCGTACGACGCGATCGCGTCGGGCGCGTACCGCATCGTCTCCTCGCCGCTCGTCGGCGCGCCCGGCGCGGGGAAGACGACGGGCCGGTTCGTGAAGTACCAGAGCGCCGCGTTCGGCGCGCGGCTGCGCGAGACGGTCGCGGCCGAAGCGCCGCCGGGCGCGATCACCGCGGAGCCGCTGTTCGTCGCGGAGCGCGCGCGAACGGGGAACGTGATCGCGCATCCGGTGATCGCCGAGACGGTGATCCCGATCAACGCGCACGCCGGCGGGCTCGACGCGCTCGCGCTCGACGACCTCCTCGCCGGGATCGCGGGCGACCGGATCGCGCTGTGGTCGCGCTCGCGGAACCGCCGCGTCCACGTCGTGTGGCCGCACGCGTTCAACCCGCAGCTCGCGCCGCCGCTCGCGCGCTTCTTCGCGTTCGTCGCGCGCGACGGCGGCCACGTCCCGGCGCCGTTCGACCTCGGCGAGCTCGCGCTGCTCCCGTTCGTCCCGCGGCTCCGCCTCGGCCGGGTGGTGCTGCGGCGCGCGACCTGGACGTTCACCGCCGGCGAGCTGCGCGCGCGCGGGCTCGCGGCGCTCGCGCGCGAGCTGCGGCTGCCGCCGTACACGCTCTACGGCGAGGCGGACGAGGTGCTCGCGATCGACACGCGCAGCGAGGCCGGCGACGCGCTGCTGCGCGACCAGACGCGCGCGAACGCGCCCGCCGATCCGGTGCTGCTCGCCGAAGCGGCGATCGGCAAGGAGGACCTGTGGCTGCGCGACGCCTCGGGCGAGAACTATCCGGCCGAGATCGTCGTCTCGGTGCGCAGCACCGCGCCGCGCGCGGCGGTGCGGCCGGTCCGGGTCGTCGTCGACGAGGGCGCGCGCCGGCGGACGCCGGCCTCGGAGTGGTCGTACGTGAAGCTGTACGCGAACGACCGCGAGTTCCGCGCGCAGCTCGCGCCGCGGCTGCTGCATTTCGGCGACGAAGCGATCGCCTCGGGGCTGGCGGCGGAGTGGTTCTACATCCTCTACGGCGATCCGGACCGGCACGTGCGGCTGCGGCTGCGTTCCGGCGCTGACGGCCGCGCGCTGCGCGAGCGCGTCCTCGCGTTCGCCGAGGAGCTGACGGAGGCGGGGATCGTGAGCCGCTACGCGCTCGCGACGTACGAGCGGGAGCTCGAGCGCTACGGCGGCGCGGAGGGTCTCGCGCTGTGCGAGCGGCTCTTCCACCTCGACAGCGTCGAGGCGCTGCGCGCGCCGGGCGCCGATCTGCTGAGCGGGCGGGAGCGGCTCGACGCGCTCGCGCCGCCGCTGCTGCGGCTGTTCGACGCGCTGACGAGCGCGTACGAGCGCGAGCGGTGGATCGAGACGCGGCGACCCGCGGCGAAGCCCGCGACGCGCGAGGAGGGCGAGACGCTGCGCGCGCTCGCGCGCCGCGCGGCGCCCGACGAGGCAGACGAGCGCGTCGCGCTCGGCCGCGCGGTCGCGGCATGCTGCGGTGAGACTGACGCATATCTCGGGGTCGTCGACAGCCTGATGCACATGCACCTCAACCGCCGCGGCGTCGGCCGCGACGAGGAGACCGCGCTCTACCGGCTGCTCTGGAAAGCGCTCTTCGCCCGGCGCAGCCGCGAAAAGGCCGCGTCGTGAGCTCGTTCGCGACGACGCCCTCGCTGCGCGCCACTGCCGACGCGCCGACACGCCGTCCGCTGTTCGACGCGGCGACGGCGTCGCACGCGCTCGACGTCGCGGAGCGATTGTACGCCGCGGCTCTGCCCGACATCGCGCGTGGACCGGGTTTCCCCGAGTCGATCTCGCGCTACGGCGGCGCGACGATCGTCGCGGAAGCGCTCGCGCGCGCGGGGCGCGAGGACCGCGTGCGCGAGCCTTTGCGCGAAGCGCTCGTGTTCGCGCCGGACCGCTTGAGCCTCTACGACGGCGCCGCGGGACTGCTGGTCGCGCTGGACACCGTCGACCCGCACCACGCAACGCTCGGGAGCGTGCGCGCGAAGCTGTGCGACACGCTCGCCGCATCGCTGCGTGACCTGCCTCCCGGCGATCCGGCAACGTCGCGCAGCTACGAGTTGATCACCGGTCCCGCGGGACGCGCGATCGCGCTCGCGCGCGCGAGCGGGGAACCAGTCCCCGCGTTCGCACCGTTCGCGCACCGCCTCGCCGACGCGATCGAACGCGCACTCGAACGAACCGGCGCGGACGCGCACGAAGACGACGGCGGCGACGAAGTGCTCGTCAACCTCGGCGTCTCGCACGGGATCGCGGGTGTGCTCGCCGCGCTCAACGTCGCGCTTCCGGAAGACCGCGCGCTGGCGCGGCGGTACACCGAGCTGCTGCTGCGCTGCGCGCACCGCGTGGACGGCGCGCACCGGTGGGGCGCGGTGTGGCGGCCCGAGGAGCGGCCGACGGCGCGCCGCGCGTGGTGCTATCAGACGATCGGGATCGCGGCCGTCCTCGCCGATCGCGCGCGCATCGACGGCGACGCGGCGCTGCACGCGCTCGCCGAGCACGCCGTCGCCGCGCTGCTGGACAGTGACGAGTCACAAGCGATCCCGATCCCGTGGGACGCCGCGCTCTGCCACGGGCGCGCGGGCGTCGCCGCGATCGCGTGGTCGTTCGCCGGGGACGCCGCGCTCGTTCGCCACGCCGAACGGCTCGCGCGCGAGATCCTCGACGAGTTCGACCCGCACCGCCCGTTCGGCTACGCGCTCGCGAGCTTCGGCGAAGGGCCGCAGGACCGCACGGCGTTCCTCGACGGCGCGCTCGGCGTCGCACAGTTTCTCATCGACGCGGCGACGGCGCAGGAGCGCCGCTGGCTGCCGCTGTTCGGGCTCGCGCCCGACTGACTCAATCCATCACCACAAAGGAGCACTGCTCATGCCCATCGACACCCGTTTCGACGACCTCGACCTCCGCGAAGAACCGTCCTCCGGCGACAACGACCAGGCGCTGCTCGGGAGCAGCGGGCTCACCATCGAGTGCGGCACGAGACTGTGCTGCACGTGCCCGCCGGCCTAGCACGCACCCCGGCGGTGCTGCGCGCTCAGGCGC
>DATAQE010000080.1:0-27387 GCA_036264835.1 Candidatus Elarobacter sp. | reverse complement strand
GCCTTCCCCGGCGACCATGTCGGACTCGCCGAGGTTCAGCGTCATCGCGATTACCTGGTGACCTTGATCGATGAACTGCTTCAGGAGCACCGACGTGTCCAGCCCGCCCGAGTATGCCAAAACGATCTTCACTGCTGCTCTCCACGCATGTCTTCGAATCGCTGTCTGATCATCGGCGTCTTCTCCGGCGCCTCGACGATCACGAGGACCGTGTCGTCACCGCCGATCGTTCCCAGGATCTCGGGCCAGTTCGCGCCGTCGATCGCGGCGGCGAGCATCATCGCCGTTCCGGGATGCGTGCGCAGCACGATCTGGTTCACCGACGAGCGGACCTGAATGACGACCTCGGAGACGACGCGGTGCAGCCGCGAGGAGAACGACGGACCGACCGACGGCTCGACGTACTTGAACGCGCCGCCGGTCCCGCCTTTCAGCGGCACTTTGAGCAGCCCGAGCTCCTTGATGTCGCGCGAGACGGTCGCCTGCGTGACCTCGTAGCCTTGCTGCTCGAGCAGCGCGGCGAGCTCGTCCTGCGAGTGCACGGGGCGCGCGGCGATCAGCGAGAGGATCGCGCGCTGGCGCTTGGTCTTCGGTTGCTGTACGACGTCCATCATTATTCGGTGAGTCCCCGGAGATCGGTGAGCAGCGCCAGGAGCAGCGCTTTCTGCGCGTGGAGGCGGTTCTCGGCTTGGTCGAAGACGACGCTGCGCGGACCGTCGATCACCTCGCCGGTGACCTCCTCGCCGCGGTGCGCCGGCAGACAGTGCATGAACAGCGCGTGCTTCGCGGCGTGGCCCATCAGCTCGGCGTCGACCTGATACGGCCGCAGCGCGGCGAGGTTCCGCTCGACGAACTGCTCCTCGCCCATCGAGGTCCACACGTCGGTGTAGACGACGTCGACGTCGCGCACCGCGCGGACCGGCGAGGTGAACGCGCGCGCCTGCACGCCGAACGGCGCGCCGAGCTTCACGAGCCTGGCGAGGAACGCGTCGGACGGCCGGTGCGTCGGCGGCGCCGCGAAGGAGACCGACATCCCGCACATCGCCGCCGCTTCGCCGAGCGAGATCGCGACGTTGTTCCGCGCGTCGCCGACGTACGCCAGCCGCAAGCCTTGCAGCGTCCCGAACCGCTCGCGGATCGTCAGCAGATCGGCGAACGCCTGACACGGATGCGACGCTTCGGAGAGCGCGTTGATCGTCGGCACCGTCGCCGCGCCGGCGAACCGGAGCAGCGGCTCGTGCGCATGCGTCCGGTACACGATCGCGTCGGCGTACCGCGAGAGCACGCGCGCCGCGTCCTCGGGCGTCTCGCGCGTCCCGATCCCGAAGTCGGTCCCGGTCGCCGCGATCGCATGGCCGCCGAGCTGCGTCATCCCGGTCTCGAACGAGACGCGCGTCCGCAGAGACGGCTTCTCGAAGAGCATGACGAGCGTCTTGCCGCGCAGCAGCGTCATCTGCTCGCGCCCGCGCGCCTTGAGGTTCTGCGCGATCGCAAGCAGGCTAGCGAGCTCGTCCGCCCCGAGATCCGTGACCGAGAGAACGTTCCGGCCGCGCAGCCGCGCCGCCGCCGGGAGAGTGACCATGACTCGCATGATTATACATCGCGTGCATATTTATGCAAGCGACGGGAGGGCTTTGCCTCGAAATCGACTTCTCGGCGCGACTTCTTGTGCAGGACGCGATCCTGCCCAAGAAAGGCGAGCGGACCTTGAAAGCCTGGCAGGGCGGTCCGGCCCGAAGGATGTTCATCGCAGCTCCGCCCCGAGCGGCGGGCGGCCAAACTCGTGCTAAGTGAGAGCGATTCTCGAAAGGGCACTAAGGTGCCGCCCCAAAAAGTCGGTCATTACGTCCGCGAGGCCTCGCCAACCACGAGACCTCCCGGACCGGACGAGAAAAGCCCACCCTCGCGAGTGCAAGTCGCGAGAGCGGGCGGGGTTCGGTGGGACGACCGGGACTTGAACCCGGACTGCCTCGCGAGCCTGCGGTTAGAGCCGCATGTGTCTACCGATTCCACCATCGTCCCGGATGGCCGGGAACCGCCAGCCTCAGCCAGCGAGTCCCCGGATCTTCCGCTCCAGTCGAATCAGAGTCGTCAGCCTAGTACGTGAGCGGCTCTGCTTCGGCGTTTGTTCTTTAACACCGGGACAGCATCGATTCCTTCGGGCGCTGCTTCGATCTCGCGCACGTTCACGCGAATTTGCGTGGGCGCGCGCCCGCGTTCGTTGGCCGCGCGGCCTGTTTTTTGCGCGCGCGGCGACGGTTTCTCCACAATTCCACCAGTTGTACATTCATCGCATTTCGGCACCGTTCGGAAATGCGACGAACAAATCTCACGCGCGGTCATGGTTGCGCCTGAGATTCCTTCGCTGACGAGGCCGCGTGCGTCAAGGGGTTATCGCCGCCGCTGCGTGTACGGCTGCACCACCTTGACGTGGAGGTCGAAATCGGCCAGGTCAGGACGCCTTCCAAAATTCCGGCTGGACGCCCAGCTCGTACATGCTTTGCACGAGGCAGCAGAGGTTGTGGCAGAGCACCTTGCAGAGAACCTCGTTCATTTGCGCGACCTGCGTCTTGGAGCGCAGCGCCGCCCCAAACTTCGCCTTTATCATGGAGAACGTCGTCTCCACGTTCGAGCGGCGGTGATAGTGCCGCATGAGCTCTTCGCGGTGAGGTCCGGGTTCTCCAGGCCGTTAATCATCGAATTGTAGTGCGGGACTTTCTCGAGGAAACCGCGCTCGCCCAGATCCCGCAGGTCGCTGATCGCGCGCCGGGCGCTCATGCCGGCGTAGACTTTCATGGCCGCGCAGAAGACGGCATCGGAGAGCGGGATGTGCGGACCGCCGCGCTTCTGGACCGGGCTATCGATCGCGGAGCACAGCTCGCGCAGCGCCGCAACGTGTTCCTTTTCGTGGGTCTGAGCGGCGTTGTACGCCGGCCACTGCTGCCGGTAGGTGACGCGCATCGTTTCCGTCACCGTCTCGGCGTCACGCTCGCGGCGAATCGTATATTCGACCGCATAGACGTGCTTGCACCGCTCACGCCGGTCTTCGTAATCCGGGCACGAACATTCGGCCGTAGCTGGATCCACAACGTACATCCCGGAGCCGCGCTGCGAAGAGACGAGCCAGAGGTCGCCCTTGCGCCTGAGCTTCTTGGTGGCTGCGATTTGTAGTCCGCGCTGCTCGCGTCCGTCCATTGCCGCTCCCTCTCGGCTATACCTAATAGGTAATATACCGGGAGGGAACCGGCATGCTGTTGCGAGGGACCCCGGAACCTCGCGCTCGCCTGACCCCGGGGGGCGGAACGCGCGCTTCATCTGCGCCGTGTGCAGTTCCGCGTGGCGGACATGGTCTCGTCGTACGGTGAGGCGCACGACGTATTGGGGCGGCATGGACGCTAACTGCCCGTGCGCTCGGCCTCATTTAGCGGGGAAGATCACCCGATGAGCAAGGACGTCCGCCCACCATCCCGAACTCACACCGCCGGGCGCTCTTGCGGAGTATGGGCGTGGAGTGGAGAAGGTCCCGAGAAGTTATTACGATTCGCCGTGGCGCGCGCGCAGGCGCTCAATGGTTGCGGCAACTGCATCATGCGCCGTCTGTGTCGCTCCCAGCATAGCCTTGCGGCTGAAATGCGTTCTCATGCCCGCAAATATCTTCTCCTCGGAGCTGATGATTGGCTCCGCTGCGCGGGATTGAAGCACGCCGTGCGCGCGCGGGATCACCGCGAGCACCTTCGCTATCGACTCATACACGTCGATCAAGTCGCCGAGAGCAGCGAGGCGGGCGACATCGGGCGAGAATACGCGCGCAATGATCGGCTCGATTGCAAGCAACGGGGTCTCGATGTCGGGATTCGCGATGACGGCCAGGAGCGCGCCGTCCACCGTCGTCAGTAGCGCGACGAGTTCTCGTACTGCGGCGCGACGGTCTCGCCGGCGTTCCGCCGCAGCCGCGAGCAACGGAACCACGATCGCGGCTACGGGTCACCGTCGCGAGTACGAGCGTAGCGAAGGCGACGGGATCCTTGAGTAGAGTATTCACAGACTGAATGTGGGGAAGTCGACGCGCATGCTTCGAGGGCACGGCCGACTTACTACCCGTGCCCGTCGCCGACGTAGTTCGCGCGCCCGCCGGGGAACACCGTGAACCGCTTGCCGGACCCGATGGAGTGGTCGCCGCTGCTGAAGTAGAGGGTCGCCTATAACATCAAGCCGCCCTAGGGGTGTTGGCTGTCGCTAGGCCGGATATGGACCCTAAGCCGGACCACGGGCGTGGAGGCTCCGATATGCGGCGTCCCAGCGCTCCGCGCGTCCTCGGCATTTTTCTGCGCCTGTTCCACCGAGAGCGCGGGCGCCGATCCGTGTTGGGCCTCCGATGGCCCATTACTGGACCAGCCCTTCATCCCTGGAACGCTCGGCGGCCGCTACGGCCGAAACGGGGAGTCCGCCCGAAAATAATGTTTCGCTTGCCGGAATCGGTGCCCCGGAGTTATCAAGGCTAGAATCCGGTCAACTAAGTTAAGGCGCTTTACGCGGTACGGGTGTCGCGGGCGGGGATGTAGGCGCCGAGTCGTACCCCAGGCGCAGACGCGCCGATATGTGGCGTCGCAGCCCTTCGTGCGTCCTCGGCATTCTTCTGTGCCTGCTGGACGGAGAGGGCCGGCGCCGATCCGCTCTGGGCCTCCGAGGGCCCGTAAGTCGACCAGTTCTTCATGGCTCTACTCCTACTAACGCGTGCCATCACCCGAATGTATGCGCTTGCGGCGTACCCAATGCCGCTCGCCATCACGCAGTACTAAGACGTCAAGCGGGCCCCCGACACCTGCTGGTCCCATCTTAAACCGGTCATATCGGCACGCCACCTGCCCTAAGTATTCGGTAAACTCGATGGCATCCTGGAGCGGCATGGACTCCACCGGGGTCGGCATCGTGTACGCCACGGCGTACGACTCAGCGTATTCCAGGACGGCCTTTGCCTCGGCCGAGCCAGGCGTCACCCCGGCAGCCTCATGCGACTGCAAGAGATCGTAGTCGAAGCCGCGGACTAGCCGAGCGACGGCTGACCCGCCCGACCCCCACCACCACAACGGAGATCCAGGAACGACTTCCCGCCGCCGACCATCCGGCCACACGAGTTCCGTGGCCGAGGGTGTCCCAAAATACGAGCACACGACGATCGTCAACGGAACGAGGGTCACTTCCTCAACTGGATCCGGAGGCGGATTCGGCTCGCCCTTAATGGCGATTTGCTCAGGTCGAACTTCGGTTAGCGGAGGGAGGTTTTGAGATTTCCGACGCTCATTGATCTCGCCAAGCTGGTCTGTCTGGCTACGGATGCTCGCGGCCTGGGCCCGAATTGCATCGAGTAATTTTTGATACGGAAGGTTGATCGTCGAGAACACTTTATCGACGATCCCAATGGCATTTCGACTTCCGTCATCGGCGTCGATCGCGCGAGATGCGTCCTTAAGAAAGCTACTAACGAGCTTGCCCTGAATGTCTGCCGCCCCACTAATCATCGCTGCAGCCGGCAGGTTTGATCCGAGTTCAATGATTTTCTCGGCGTTCTCGAACGTCGTGACGATATCGCTGCCCATCAGCGGGTGGTTCCCGGTGAGCGTCAACATGCTATCCGCGCACATTACCAAGCCGTCATCCTGGACGGCCGTCAGGAGATTGATCGTCACGTAGGCTCCTCGCCGGGTGCGCGTGGCGCATGGCTAATTAGCCGGGCCAGTTCCTGGCTAGTAATTCGCTTCCTTGTCACGGAATGAGCCGCCCGCAGGACTAACCGACTAATACCGGTCAATCGAGTACTATGCGTTCCCGCCATATGGCCAGGAGCGCCGCCTGCACAAGAGTCGGTTGGGAGGCCAAGTCGAGGCCGGCCGCGTGCATTCGCTCGCATCGACCGGTGAACGCGCGGGTCGCCGAAAAACTCGCGGGCCGCTAACGGCGCGTCGTTACCCGGTCTTGCGCTCGTGCAGCCAGACCTGGTTGCCGTCCGGGTCGCGGACGACCGAGATCCGGCAGAACTTCAAGTCGTGCGGCTCGGTCGCGTCGATCCCGCGCTCCGCGAGGGATTCCCGGAAGCCGTCGAGGTCCGCGACCTCGAGGGCGAGGGACTGGGCCGCGCCCGGCGTCCCGACCTGCTCGAAGTTGCCGATCCCGAACGTCCCGCCGGCGACGTCGAACTCGGCCCAGAAGTCGGTCGCCACGTCGGTCGTGCGCAGGCCGAGGCCGTCGCGGTAGAACGCGAGCGCGCGCTGCATGTCCGTCACCGGATACATCGTGAAGGCGATTTCGCTGACTGCCATGGCAGGAGGGTACGGCGTCGATCACCGACCGCCCCCGTGTGCTGATCGTGCTCAAGTACGGCGGGAACGCCATGGCGCCGCCGGGCACCGAGGACCCGACGCTCGACGAGGTAGCGGCGCTCGCCGCCCGCGGCGAGCGGGTCGTCCTCGTCCACGGCGGCGGCCCGCAGATCGACGCCGAGCTCGAGGCCAAGGCGATCGACGAGGTCCGCATCCAGGGCCTGCGCGTCACCGGCCGCGCGACCCGCGACGTCGTCGAGTACGTCCTCTGCGGCACGGTGAACAAGGCGCTGGTCCGAGCGCTCGCCGCACGCGGCGCACGGGCGGTCGGGATCTCCGGCGAGGACGGGAACCTGCTCGGCGCGCGCCGGGCCGGTGCGATCAACGGCGTCGACCTCGGCTACGTCGGCGAGATCTCCGGCGTCGACCCGGCCGCCGCCCGCGCGCTGCTCGACGCCGGCTTCGTCGTGGTCGTCGCCCCGCTCGCCCTCGACGCCGACGTCGGCGGCGCCCTGAACTGCAACGCCGACACGGCCGCCGGCGCTCTCGCGGGCGCCCTCCGCGCCGACGTCTACCTCGTCATCACGAACGTCCCCGGCGTCCGCCGCGACCGGGACGACCCGGACTCGGTCATCGCGCGCCTCACTGTCGCCGAGGCGGAGCGGTTCATCGCCGACGGCACCTTCACCGACGGGATGATCCCGAAGATGCGCGCCGCCATCGCCGCGGTCCGGACCGGCGCGAAGCGCGCCGTGGTCGCGGGCGCCGGCTTCGGCGCGATCGACGCGGCCCTGCGCGGGCTCGGGACGGAACTTGTTCCGTCGTAGTTCAGTAATGCCCTAGGACTTTCGGAGTAGAGTCTGATACGCTAGAGAGGCGTCCAGCGACGGCCCTTTGCCGCCGCCGGTTTGCGCGTCCGTTCCAGCGAGGGAGGCCCGTGCCGCGTCCGCACGTCGTTTCATTCAACGGCGAGCTCGACATTTGGAAGGAGACCGAGGTGGAAGCCCGCCTGGCCGTCCTGGACGGCGGCGCGCCCATCACGATCGACCTCTCCGAGGTCCGCTACCTGGACAGCGCCTTCCTGAGCGCGCTGGTCCGCCTCCGCCGGCGCCTCCCCGAGTGCCCGATCACCCTCGTGGTCGAGTCGCCCTCGGTCCGCCGCGTCTTCCAGCTGACCGAGATGCACAAGCTCTTCCGGATCAGCTCCCTTTCGGCCGAGAACGGCTCAAAACCCTAACTTAGGGATCGACTTCGCGGGCACGACCTCTCTAGGCTCGGTCCGGGGAGTCGGTACGTTCGTCCCGACGCCGTACCGATGCTCCTAAACGGACCGGTGCCCATGCACCGGCCTTGACTTCCTATTGTGAAGAAAGAGCAAGGTTCAACGTGCACACGATCATCATCACCCTCATGGCACTCCTCGCGCTCGGACTCGTGGGTCCCGGCTCGAAGCACAGCACCGCGACGTCGACGTCGCCCGCGCCCCACGCGCGCGTCCCGATGGACATCATCGGCGGAGGCGGTCCTTCCTGAACGGAACCACGGCCTGAAAGGGCGAACGTCGCCGTCTATGGTGGGTGTGGGGCGTGGTTTCGCAACAGACACTTAGGACGCGGCCTGCCGGCCGCGTGACGTTCTCGGAAGCGATGCGGTCGTGGTTTGCGGGCGACTTCGAACGTTGCCTCGCGCTCTGCGACCGCGTTCGCGCGAACGACGTCGACATGGTCTCGCAGCTCGCGCTCTTACGAGCGCGAGCGCTGCTGAGACTGAACCGCGCGCAAGAAGCGCTCGCGGTGGTGAGCGCCGCGTTCATCGCTCACGGTACGCTCGACGCATCGCTCACCGCGCGGATGCTGCTGGGGCAGGCCTACATCCGTCTCGGCGAGCACGACCGCGGTCTGGCGATGCTCGCGGACGCGTACGCCGGCGCGGCGGACGCGCACCCGACGGTCCGCTCGGAGATCGCGCTCAACGTCGGTCTGGGCTACTATGCGCTGCGCAAGCTCGACGAAGCGCAAGCCGCGCTCGAGCTCGTTCACGACGGTGCGGACATCGTGCACGCGCGCGCACACGAGTACCGAGCGTGGGTTGCAGTGGCGCGCACCGACTACGCGACGGCGACCCGGTCGTTCACCGACGCGTTGCGGCGGCTCGACGCCTGCCGCCACTACGACCGCTTTCTCGAAGCGACCGCGATCCAAGGTATCGCGCTGCTCGCTTCGGAGCGCCTCGACCGGACCGCTTGGCTGCAAACGGAACCGCGCGCGGTCCGCTTCGACTGGAGCGCGGACGGGCTCGCCCTCCCGTACCATTTCACGGCGCTCCACGTATCGACGCTCTACGAAGCGGATGGCCGCATCGGCGAAGCGCTGCGCGCGACGCACGACGCGGAGCGTGTCGCGACCTCGCCGGCGCACGCGCTTTACGCGCGGATCAGGCGCGCGGCGATCCTGCGCAGCGTGCACGAGCGCTATGCACACGACGATCTCGTGGCGGCGATCCGGCGTGAGCTCGACGAGCTCGCGCCTTCGTCGCTGCAGGACGATCTGCGCTGGCTCCCGCTCTCGCTCGCCGAAGAGATCGCATACGCCGGTGACGTGCTCGGCGCGCGCTCGCTCGTGAAGCGGTTTCAGGAGTCGGCGTCGCCGTCCCGGATGAGCTCGTTGACCGACGATCCGCGGGACGAGGCATACCAGCTGTTCGTCGACGGCGTCATCGCCGATGCGGCGGGCGAGTTGCGAGACGCGCACGGGCGGTACCAGCGAGCGTTCCAGATCTTCCACCGCATCGGCTACGAGCGGCGCGCGCTGCTGGCGGCGCTGCGGCTCGGCGAGCTCACCGGTCAGGCGTATCTCCTGGAGTACGTCGACCGCGCGCTGCGCAAGCTCTCCGCGCGCTCGCCGCTGCGCGAGCGCGCACGCCTCCACAACAACCGCCCGTTGCTCGAAGCGGAAGCCGCCGAGTAGCGCGCCGGCAACCGGCGCCGCGCGCGGCTACTCGGCGTGCGCTTCGGTGCGGCGCGCGTGCTCGTCGGCGTTCGGGTCGGGCTTCGTCTTGGGAGGGAGGGCGTTCAGGTCGAGCGCGACGAGACCCGCGGCGCGCAGCGCGTCGTTGAGCGGGCGCACCTCGCGCGCGACGAAGGTTCGGTAGCGCGCGAGCGCGGCGTCGCCTTCGCGCCGCAGCGCCGCGCCTTCGGCGAGCTGCGCGGCTGTCGGCGCGCCGGGGCTCAGGTCGGAGATGAACGTGAGGACGCGCTCGCGCAGCAGGTCTTCGAGGAAGTCGTCGTCCTGGTCGTTCACCGGCTGCGAGCTGATCGCGTCCTCGACGCGCTTCGCCTCGCCGAGCACCGCGCGGGCGCGCGCGGCGAGCGCCGCGTCGGTGATCGTTCCGATCCGTGTGGGCAACTGCGCGCGCACGTTGTCGAGGCCGTTGAGCGCCTCGTCGAGCGCGGAGAGCTCGTCGTACATCGCGACCTGGAAACGGTAGCCGCGCAGCTCGTCCGCCGCCGAGGCGACGCGCCGGTCGCGCGCCACGCGGATCGTCCCCGTGTACGTGACGCCGTCGCGGTGCATCCGCACCGTGTAGAGCCCGCTGAGCACCGGCGGGCCGTTCTCCGGGCCGCGGTCCCATTTCGCGATGCGGCGCCACGGCACCGGCGGATCGCGGTCGAGCTGCCACGCGACGCGGTTGTAGCCGGCCGCGTTCGGGACGTTCGGCACGTCCTCGCCGTCCTCGTCGTGCGTCCCCTCGATGCGGCGCACGACGTTTCCGCGCGCGTCCGCGATCTCGAACGTGGGCGCCTTCGTCGCGGGCGCCTGCTGCCAGAACGTGAACGCCGCCTGCGGAGCGTCCGGGGCGCCGCGTTCGTTCACCGTCGGCGTGTCGCGCTGCAGCGGCTGCGCCTCGCGCGGCGGGAACAGCTTCGCGACCGCCGGCGGGCTCACGCGCTCGCGCAATGCGGCGAGGTCGTCGAAGACGTACATCCCGCGGCCGTGCGTCGCGGCGATCAAGTCGCCCGAGACCGGCTGCACCGCGAGATCGCGTACTTCGACGCTCGGCATCGGCGCGGGGAAGACGCGCCACGACGCGCCCGCGTCGGTGCTCCACCACACGCCCTTTCCGGTGCCGGCGTAGAGGACGTTCTGGTTGCGCGGGTCTTCGCGCACGACGTGCACTTCGGCGTGCGGAAGATCGCCGGCGATCGAGCGCCACGTCTTGCCGAAGTTCGTCGTGACGTAGACGTACGGCGCGCGGTCGCCGACGAAGTGGCGGTCGACGACCGCGTACGCGGTCCCGGCGGCGCGGCGCGACGGCTCGACGACCGGGACGCGGCCGTCGGCGTCGACGCCCGGGATCGAGACGTTCCGCCAGTGCGCGCCGCCGTCGCGGGTGAGCTGCACCAGCCCGTCGTCGGTCGAGACCCAGATCTGCTTGGCGGCGAGCGGAGAGGGCGCGACGCACAGGATCGTGTCGAACGTCTCCGCGCCGGTGACGTCGAGCGTGAGCGGTCCGCCGGAGAGCGTCTGGCGCTCCTTCATGTTGCGGGTGAGGTCGGGGCTGATCGCGCGCCAGCTCATCCCGCCGTCGGTCGTGCGCAACACGACGTTGCCGCCGGTGTACGCCGCGCGCGGGTCGAACGGGTCGAACGCGATCGGCGTCTCCCAGTTGAAGCGGTACTTCAGCCGCGCCGGCACGACGACGTTCTGATCGCGCAGGTACGGTGAGACGTCGACGCCGGTCAGCGTGCGCCGGTCGAAGCGGAACATCTCGCCCTGGTTGTCGCCGCCGCCGGCCGTCGCCCAGATCGACGCGGGATCGCGCGGGTTCGGGACGACCCACGTGCCGTCGCCGCCGGCGACACGGAACCAGTCGCGCGGCAGCACGCCGCGGGGATCGCCGGTCCGCGCGGGCGCGCACCACGCGCCGTTGTCCTGCAAGCCGCCGCAGACGAGATACGGCTTCTGCAGCGAGTACGCGACGTGGTAGAACTGCGAGATCGGCAGCACGTTGCGCCACGCCCACGTCGCGCCGCCGTCGTGCGAGAGCCCGACGCCGCCGTCGTTCCCTTCCACGATGCTGCGCCCGTTCGCCGAGATCCACAGATCGTGGTGGTCGCCGTGCAATCGCTTCCCGCTCACGTGCCAGGTCTTTCCGCCGGTGGTGCTCTCGGCGAGCAGCACCGAGACCGAGAAGAGATGGTTCGCGTCATGCGGGTCGACGACGAGCCGCGTGTAGTAGAACGGCCGCTCGTCGATGAGCGTGTTCGTGGAGGTCAGCTTCCAGGTCGCGCCCGCATCGTCGGAGCGCCACAGCAGACCGTCTTTCGACTCGACGATCGCGTAGACGCGCTTCGTGTCGCTCGGCGCGATCGCGAGCGCAATCCGCCCGGTCATCCCCGCCGGCAGGCCGTCGCCGGTGAGGCGCTTCCAGGTCACGCCGCCGTCGGACGATTTGTAGATGCCGTCGTCCTCGCCGCCGCTGCGCAGGTTCCAGGACGAGCGCCGGAAGCGCCACATCCCGGCGTACAGCACGTCGGGGTTCTTCGGGTCCATCGCGAGATCGGACGCGCCGACCGCGGGGCCGAAGTACAATGTCTTGGTCCAGGTGCGGCCGCCGTCGGCGCTGCGGAAGACGCCGCGCTGCTCGTTGTCTCGGAACGGGTCGCCGAGCGCAGCGACGAGGACACGCTTCGGATCGCGCGGGTCGAGCAGCACGCGCGCGATCTGCGAGCTCTGCTCGAGGCCCACGTGCGCCCACGTCTTCCCGCCGTCGGTCGAGTGGTAGACGCCGTCGCCCGGGATCACGTCGTTGCGCGGCCACGCCTCGCCGGTCCCGACCCAAACGTCGTTCTTGTCGCGCGGCGAGATCGCGATCGCGCCGATCGACTGCGTCCCGGCCTTGTCGAAGACCGGCGTCCAGTCGGTCCCGCCGTTCGTCGACCGCCACACGCCGCCGCCCGCCGCACCGGCGTACAGCAGGTTCGGATCGAGGTCGGTCCCCGCGACCGTCGCGACGCGCCCGCCGGAGACCGCCGGCCCGAGCGCGCGCCACGTCATCGTCGGCCCCGGCGTCGGCGACGGCGACGGTGATGCCGAGGCCGCCGCGGACGGCGATGCCGGTGATTGCGCGGCGGGCGATTGCGCGGCCGGCGACGAGCTCGGGGCCGGGGAGGCCGATGCGCGGTGCGGCTCGGCCGCATGCGCGGGCCGAGCGCCGGCGAGCACGCCGGCGAGCGCGAGTACGGCCGCGGCGAACGACGCGGCGAAGGTGAGGTGACGGGAACCCATCCCCGGACCTACGCGGCGGTGGGGTGCGTTTCCGTTCAGTCCGACCGCCGCGAAACAGCCGCAAGCGCAGGACCCGGCGAGTCCTCTGTAACACAAAGCTAGCGCCGATGACTCTCCGCATGCCGGTCCCGCCCAAACGCGCCGCACTCGCGCTCGCGGTCACAGCCGCGACAGCGGTCGCGGCGCTCGCGCTCCCGTCCGGGACGCGCGCCGATCCGCTCTCCGTTTTTCAGCCGAAGACGGTTCGGACGGTCTCCGTCAGACCGGTCGACCTGCTCGCGCTCCGCGCGCTCCCGCCGCTCGACGAGTTCGGAACCGTGCGGACGGAGGGGAGCGTCGGCGCGGATCAACCGCTCTCGGCCGCCGTCGCCTCGCGCGACGCGGGTTACGCGCTCCGTCTGCCGGCGACGCTGCCGCCGTCGCTGCCGAACGAGCCTCGCTACCATGTCACCCGCCGCTCGCGCTCGAGCTTCACGTTCTCGAAGACGAAGGCGGCCGCGTGGGCGCGCCAGCACAACGTCCCGCTCCACCCGCTTCCGGCCGGACTCGACGGCACGACCTACACCGTCACGCTACAGCCGATCACCGCCGTCACCTACGGCACGGCGCCGTGGGCCCGCGACGAGCAGCACCGCACCGCCACCGCGTCGTTCTTAGGTCTCGTGCAGTCGCCGTTGCCGCAGATCGCGTCGACCGGTGCCCCTCTCCGCGCGCTGACCGGGTGGTTCGCCGCGCAACCGGGGATCTCGAAGCGGCTCGCCGCGCAGATCCAGGCGCTCGGCGATCCCGCGCAGACGCTGCCGATCCCGATCCGCTTCAACGAGCAGACCGCCTCGAAGATCGCGGTCGACGGCGTGGAGGGTCTCGCGATCGGCGACGAGACCGGGATCGGCTCGGTCGTCGTCTGGACGAAGGACGGCCGCTTCTACGCCATCGCCGGGTCGCTGCCGCAGAGCGATCTCCTCGCGCTCGCGAACGACTTGAAGTAGTGCCGGGCGAGGCGATCGTCGCGCGCGGTCTCGCGAAGCGCTACGGTCGCATCGACGCGCTCCACGATCTCACGCTGCACGTCGAGCGCGGCGAATGCCTCGGCTTCCTCGGCCCGAACGGCGCTGGGAAGTCGACCGCGGTGAAGATGCTGGTCGGCCTCGTGCGGCCGACCGGCGGCGGCGGCGCGGTGCTCGGCAAACCGCTCGGCGACCGCGCGGCGCGCGCGCGAATCGGCTATCTCCCCGAGCTCTTCCGCTATCCCGACTGGCTCGCGGCGCGCGAGGTGCTCGCGTTCCACGCGCGCCTCCTGCGCTTGAAGGACGCGCCGCACGCGATCGACGACGCGCTCGGCGAAGTCGGCTTGCGCGAGCGCGCGAACGACCGCGTCGGGACGTACTCGAAAGGGATGCAGCAGCGGCTCGGGCTCGGCGTGGCGCTGCTCGGCGCGCCGGAGATCGTCTTCCTCGACGAGCCGACGTCGGCGCTGGATCCGGTCGGGCGGAGCGACGTGCGCGCGCTGATCGAGCGCTTGCGGGCGCGCGGGACGACGGTCTTCCTCAACTCGCATCTGCTCGGCGAGGTGGAGCGTGTCTGCGACCGCGTCTGCGTCGTCGACCGCGGCCGCGTCGTCGCCGAAGGGACGGTCGGCGCGCTGACCGGCGAGACGCGCGGCGTGCGCGTTCGGCTCGACGACGGCTGGCGCGAGTACGACGTCGCGCCGGCGGAGATCCCCGATCTCGTCGCGCGGCTGGTGGCGGAGGGCGCGCGCATCCACGCCGTCGAGCCGAAGCAGACGACGCTCGAGGACCGGTTTCTCGCACTGGTGCGGCACGCATGAACGTGCTGCTCTTCGCGAGCCTGACGCTGCGCGAGCTGCTGCGCCGCCGGCTCGTCGCGGCGGCCGGCGTGCTGACGCTCGTGATCGTCGCGTTCACCGCCTGGGGGATGCACCGGCTCGCGACCGCGATCGTCGACGGCCACCCGCTCGGCCAGCCGACGGTGCGCGCGACGGCCGCCGGGATCGTGATCCTGCTGGCGTTCCTGTTCTCGTTCGTGATCGCGCTCGGCGCGGCGCTGATCGGCGCGCCCGCGATCGCGGAGAGCATCGTGAACGGCGAGATCCTGGCGGTCCTCGCGCGGCCGGTGCGCCGTGCCGAGGTCGTGCTCGGGCGCTGGCTCGGGACGCTGGTCGCGCTCGCGCTGTACGTCGCCGTGGCGGGCGGGGTCGAGCTGCTCGTCGTGCGCGCCGCGACCGGCTACGCGCCGCCGCATCCGCTCGACGCGCTGGGCTTTCTCGCCGGCGTCGCGGCTGTCGTGACGACCGCCGCGGTCGCGCTCGCGACGCGGCTGCCGGCGCTCGCGGCGGGGATCGTCGCAGCGATGCTGTTCGGGCTGGCGTGGATCGGCGGGATCGTCGAGTCGATCGGGCTGGCGCTGGGGAATCAGCGACTCGCCGACGCGGGGACGCTCGTCGCGCTGCTGTTCCCGTCCGACGCGCTGTGGCGCGGCGCGCTGTACGCGCTGCAGCCCGCGACGTTCACGGCGGTCGCGGCGAACGCGAACGCGAGCGGCGCGGTGAACCCGTTCACGGTGACGTCGCCGCCGCCGTCCGCGCTGCTCGCGTGGGCGTGCGGCTGGATCGTCGTCGTGGTTTTGGCCGGAATGGTATCGTTCCGCACGCGCGACCTGTGAGCGTGTGGACGCCGCCGATCGCCCCCGGGGTGTAGGCGAGCTCCGCTCGCGCGGGCTCGCAGGAACGATCGACGGCGTGCCCGCCGGACGAGTGCGCGTCGTTCGTGGAACGACCGCATTCGCACGGACGGCGGACGCGTGTACGCGAGTCCCGTGCGGGTCTCGGTACACACATCTGCATCCCGGTAGCATACTTCGTCGGAGAGCGCAATACCACACTACACGAAACCGCTCGTATACTTCCGGCGTGTCCGATACCTTCGGCGAGCGGCTTCGCTCGCTGCGCATGCGGAGGCATCTCACGCCGAGCGCGCTCGCGCACGCCGTCGGCGTGACCGAGGGTGCGATTCGGCAGATGGAGTCGGGACAGACGAAGAGCGCGAGCTTCCTGGTCGGGCTCAAGCTCGCGCACGTCTTGGGTGTCACGGCGTGGTTTCTCGCGACCGGGCGCGACGCGCCGCCGGAAACGGAATCACCTTCGCCGGATCGGGCCGTTGCGGCGCTGGAGCGTCTGTCTCTGCAAATAGGCGCAATAGATCGTCGCGTGAAAGCATTGGAAGCCCGGCGGCGCGGCGGTACACGGCGAAAAGGTCCAGAATGATCTCGGGCGGCTGATACACCGCTCTGTTGTAGCGCGCCGCTGTGTCATGTGTCTGGCACGCTGATGCGCGAGCAATCGGCGTGCAAACGGCCCGGCGCGCCGACGGTCATGCGGCTGATGGAGATCGTAGACGAGCTCGAGGCACGCGGCTATGCGGTCGTTCCCGGGTTGCTGAACGCAGCGCAGTGCGGCGAGCTGCGCGCGTCTTTCGACGACGATGCACTATTCCGCAACACCGTGGTGATGGAACGGCACGGCTACGGACGCGGGGTCTACCGGTACTTCGGCTATCCGCTTCCGCCGCTCGTCGCGAGGTTGCGCGAAGAGACGTACGCGCGGCTCGCGCCGGTCGCGAACGCGTGGGCGGCGGCCCTTCGCGAGGCCGCGCTGTATCCCGCGGCGCTGGCTGATTTCCTCGCGCGCTGTCATGCCGAAGGGCAGACGCGGCCGACGCCGCTCATGCTCCGCTACCGCGCCGGGGACCACAACGCGCTGCACCGCGATCTCTACGGCGACATCGCCTTCCCGCTGCAGATGACGGTGCTGCTCGGCGAGCCGGGCGCGGACTTCGAGGGCGGCGAGTTCGTGCTGGTGGAGCAGCGCCCGCGGAAGCAGAGCCTCGCCCACGTCGTTCCGCTGGGGCTCGGGGACGCGGTCGTCTTCCCGAACGCGGTACGGCCGGTCCGCGGGGCGCGCGGCTTCTTCCGGACCGCGTTCCGGCACGGCGTGGCGGAGATCCGGCGCGGCGAGCGGCTGACGCTGGGCTTGATCTACCATGACGCCCGGTAAAAGGACCCTGCCTCGTCTAGCGCACGCTTGAAACCGCTGGGAGGCGGGAATCTTACCTAGCATGGACCAGATGGAAAAAGTTTCCACCGTTCGGACGCGGCGTTATAACCAATTTCCGCGTACGCCCGCCGCCCGCCGGATCTGGTTCTTCGAGGACGGCAGCGGCGAGATGAAAGACCTGCTCGGCGGCAAGGGCGCCGGGCTGGCCGAGATGACTCGGGCCGGGCTGCCGGTCCCGCCCGGCTTCACGATCACCACCGAGGTCTGCCTGGCGTTCTACGAAGCCGGGCGGCGTTTCCCCGACGGCCTCTCCGCCGAGATCCGCGCCTCGATGCGTGAGCTCGAGCAGCGGACGGGCAAGGGCTTCGGGAAGGCGGCGAACCCGCTGCTCGTCTCGGTGCGCAGCGGGGCGCGCGTCTCGATGCCCGGGATGATGGACACGATCCTCAACCTCGGGCTCAACGACGAGACCGTCCTGGGCCTTGCGAGGCTCACCGGCAACGACCGCTTCGCGTACGACGCGTACCGCCGCTTCATGGCGATGTTCGGAACCGTCGTGCTCGAGATCCCGAAGGACGAGTTCGACCGCGTCGTCGAGGAGGCGAAGGAGAAGGCCGGCGTCGCGACCGACCCGGAGCTCACCGCGAACCGCTGGAAAGAGGTCATCGCGCAGTTCCGCGAGATCGTGCGCGTCCATACCGGCGAGCCGTTCCCGCAGGACGTCTACGAGCAGCTCGAGCTCGCGATCGGCGCGGTGTTCGACTCGTGGCACTCGAAGCGCGCGATCGACTACCGCAAGTTCAACAAGATCCCCGACGACTGGGGGACGGCGTGCAGCGTCGTCACGATGGTCTTCGGCAACCTCGGCGAGGACTCGGGGACCGGCGTCGCGTTCACGCGCGATCCGAACACCGGCGAGAAAGAGCTTTTCGGCGAGTACCTGCGCAACGCGCAGGGCGAGGACGTCGTCGCCGGGATCCGCACGCCGATGAAGATCTCCGAGCTGCAGAGCACGCAGCCCGACGTCTACGCGCAGTTCGTCGCGATCGCGCACCAGCTCGAGACGCACTATCGTGACATGCAGGACCTCGAGTTCACCGTCGAGCGCGGCAAGCTGTACATGCTGCAGACGCGCAGCGGGAAGCGCAGCGCCGAGGCGGCGGTGCGGATCGCCCTGGACCTCGTGCACGAAGGGATCATCGAGAAGGCCGAGGCGCTGAAGCGCGTCGACGCGGCGTCGCTCGACCAGCTCTTCCACGCGCGGATCGACCCGCACGAGAAGTTCGCCGTCGCCGGGAAGGGCCTCAACGCCTCGCCGGGCGCCGCGGCGGGGCAGATCGTCTTCGACGCGGACACCGCGGCGGAGCGCGGGCACGCCGGCGAGGACGTGATCCTGGTGCGCGTCGAGACCGCGCCGGACGACGTGCACGGGATGATCGCGGCGCGCGGCGTGCTCACCTCGCGCGGCGGTGCGACGTCGCACGCGGCGGTCGTCGCCCGCGGGATGGGGAAACCGTGCGTCGCCGGGTTCGACGCGATGCGCGTCGACTACCGCGCAAAGACCGCGACGATCGGCGGCGCCGTGCTGAAGGAAGGCGACTGGATCACGATCGACGGCACGACCGGGAACGTCGTGATCGGGAAGCTCGCGCTGATTCCGCCGCCCTCGCAGCTGCCGGAGTGGCTCGCGGAGTTCCTCGGCTGGGCCGACGAGGCGATGCGGCTGGAGGTGTGGGCGAACGCCGACACGCCCGAGGACGCGCGCAAAGCGCGCGAGCTCGGCGCGACGGGGATCGGCCTGTGCCGCACCGAGCACATGTTCATGCAGACCGAACGGTTGCCGGTCGTGCAGCGGATGATCATCAGCGACACGCCGGAGGCGCGAGCCGAGGCGCTGGCCGAGCTGCTGCCGTTCCAGAAACAAGACTTCGCCGGCATTTTGGAAGCGATGGCCGGTTACCCGGTGACGATCCGGCTGCTCGACCCGCCGCTGCACGAGTTCCTGCCGTCGCTGGAAGAGCTGCTCGTCGCGACGACCGAGCTGCGGCTCACCAAGGGCGAGAGCGACCCGGAGTACGTCGAGAAGATGCGCGTGCTCGCGCGCGTACGCGCGCTGCACGAGCAGAACCCGATGCTCGGGCTGCGCGTCTGCCGGCTCGGCATCCTGTATCCGGAGATCTACGCGATGCAGGTGCGCGCGATCTTCGAGGCGGCGTGCGACCTGCGCGCGCGCGGCGTCGACGCGCGGCCCGACGTCATGATCCCCGGTGTGGGGACGATCGAGGAGATGCGGATCACGCACGACGCCGCGAAGCTCGCGGCCGACGAGGTGATCCTGCGCCGCAACGTCGCGGTGCCGTACCGGATCGGGACGATGATCGAGCTGCCGCGCGCGTGCGTCGTCGCCGACGATCTGGCGCGGATCGCGCAGTTTTTCAGCTTCGGCACGAACGACCTGACCCAGACAACGTACGGCTACTCGCGCGACGACGCCGAGGCGAGCTTCATCCCGCGCTACCTCGAGCTGAAGGTGCTGAAAGACGATCCGTTCCAGGTGCTCGACCGCACCGGCGTCGGGAGCCTGATGCGGATGGGGGTCGAAAAGGGCCGCACGTCGCGCCCCGAGCTGAAGATCGGGATCTGCGGCGAGCACGGCGGCGAGCCGAGCAGCGTCGCATTCTGCGACGAGCTCGGCCTGAACTACGTCAGCTGCTCGCCGTACCGCGTCCCGATCGCCCGCCTAGCCGCCGCACAGAGCGCCCAAACACGCTAAGCGTGTCATGGAGCGAAGATCGTATAAGAGATTATCTGGCCGACCATCTAGAGATGGTCGAGCCTGGGCTTATTCGGGTGGACACGGAATTTTACTTGAAGAATCCCGAAGGTGCTGCGGGCTTCGTAGATATTCTGTGCAAGGACGTCTACGGCAACATCGTCGCGATTGAAATCAAGCGAAGTGACGCGGCTAGCCGACAGGCGTTCAACGAACTCGAAAAATACCTAGCCCTTCTCGAGTGGCGCGGCATTCCTCGGGACCGCCTGCGCTGCTTGGTCTTGTCGACGACGTGGCGAGAGTTGCGCACTTACTTTTCGCATTTCCAACAGAATGTCGGTTACGATGTTCATGGCTTTCAAATCGTAGTTCATCCCGACGGTAAGCCAGTTTCGATTAATCCGATAAGCGCGACGACGTTGCAGCCTCCCTCTCCGCCGATCCTCGACGAGCAACTGGTATTCTCGTTCACGAGCTTGGAAAGGCGAACGCACGCGCTTGTGGCCGCTGGCCAGATCCTCGCCTTGCTCGGCGTGACACATCACGCGGTGGTACTTATTGATCCGCGCGAGAACAGCGGCAGTACCCGTATCCTTTCTCCATGGTCATTTTGTTCGACGTTGGGTCTGATGCTGAACGTGAAAACGTGGTGTCTAGGCTTGGACTAAGGCCCGGATCGTACACATCTCGGAAGAGCCGAACAGGCCAAAGCTTGGAGAAAGCGGTCCTCGAACGCGTACGATCCGACTCACGGTTCGAGTACGACGACGCCGAGATCCTGTATCCCGCGAAATTTTACCCCATAGCACATGAGCGAGACATTCGCATTGCATCTCGATCCGGTCGGTATACCGACGAAGTACTATTCTCTGACGAAGACTTAAAGAAGGCTCTGTTATCTGGTAACTCGGTGAACGGCGCTAAGTATCTAGCCATCCTTACGCCTAAGCTGAGCCGCCAATGGGAAAGAGAGCTTGAAATCATTTCCCGCTTTCTCGTCAATATACCGGCGTGGAAGAAGGGGTTGCGGAGCGTGCTACGCGCGGTTGAAAGAGCCGACCCATTGGCAAACGTTGGTGTGGAAATATTCGCGCCGCCCGTTGATTTCATTCGCCAGTTGATATGGTTTTGCCAAACGGGTGATCTCAATGTTTTTCCGGTGTGTGACCTCTTTATCGCGACGCCCAATGACTCAAAAGCGAGCGCATATATCGGTCGGCTCGCGTGGGACGGTGTCTCGCGGATAAAGAATGCGGAAGTTTTTTTTGCTATCGTGTCCGGCGCAGCTGGAGCCCCGGTGCACGATCTCTTCGACCTAACTCTTGCAAGTACCGTCGGCGCACTATGGACGGTGCAGCGAACGGTTCTCGATGCGCTGGGACTGCGATATGCGCTATTCGAGTTCCCGGATATCGCGGAGCGATTCACGTTTCAGGAGTTGACCGTAAAGCGAGGAAAGCTCGTTCGATCATCCACTGATCTCGACGCCCCGAGATCGCTAATGCCTGCTCTGGACGCGAATAGTGATTTTCTCGGAGAACTCATCGCGCAAGCGGCTCAGTTCACACACCCAATGGCAGAATGGTGGAATACAGACGAGGCGGCATCCCCAGGTGATTGATCGATCAACCGCTCCCCGTTGGGCGGGGCGGGACGGTCTTGAGGTACTGGTAGATCGCTTCGAGCTCGTCGTCGGTCATGTTGCGGATCGTGCGCCAAGGCATGAAGTCGTTCAGCTGGTGATGGTTCGGGTCGACGCCGCGCGTTAGGGTGATCATGAACTGCGTGTCGGTCCAGGTGCCGATCCCGGTCGGGGTGATGTTCGCGGCGGGCGGATCGCCGGGGCCGCCGGCGAGGTGGCCGCCGGAGAGGTGGACGCCGTGGCATCCCATGCAGCCGCCGATCCGCGCGAGATACTCGCCGTAGGCGACCGTCTTCATCGGCGGGGGCGGTGCGGGCGGCGGGCCTTCGTCGGCGAGCCGCGTCGCGTCGAACGGCAGCTTGTGCGTCGCGACCAGGACGCGGCCGACCGGGCCTAGCTTGACGCGCGGCGTCGCGCGGTCGACCGGCGGGAGGCTGCGGACATACGCGATCACCGACGCGGCGTCGTCGTCGCTGAACGCCGCGTAGTCCCACGACGGCATGATCAGCAGCCGCGTCCCGTCGGGGCGGACGCCACGCCGGATCGCGCGGTCGTAGTCGGCGTCGCTGTAGAGCACGCCGACGCCGCCCGGGCCGCGGGTGAGATTCGGCGCGTTCAGCACGCCCATCGCGGCGTCGTTGATGAACGGGCCGCCGCCGGCGTCGGCGCCGTGGCAGACCACGCAGCCGGAGACCGCGGTGAACAGATGCTTGCCGCGCCGGACGTCGCCGCGCCCGAGCTTGAGCGGCGGCGCCGCGGCGAGGACGTGCGTGTCGAGCTCGCGATTCGAGGAGAAGACGACGGCGACCGCGCCGATCGCGACGAGAACGACGACGGCGATGAGTGCGAAGCCGATCCAGCGGAAAACGCGCCCCAACGTACACCTCCGTGGGAGTGAAGAAGCCCGTACGGCGCGCCGTTCGTCTCCCGGGGCGCGCGTTCCGCTCGGACGGCGGCTGGCGGCATGCTGCGAAAGGTCGGTCGGGCGGTCCGGTGAAGCCGCGCGCATGGAGCAGCACGCGCGCCTGACGATTCGTGCGATCCGCGCTCGCGGCTTGGATCTGACGCTCGCGAAGCCGGTCGAGACCGCGAGCGGCGTGATGCGGACGACGCCGCTCGTGCTGATCGACCTCGTCACGGACGAGGGCGTCACCGGCGTGAGCTACGTGCGCTGCTACACGCCGACCGCGCTCGCGCCGCTCGTGCGCCTGATCGCCAACCTCGAGCCGGTGCTGCAAGGCGACGCCGCCGTGCCGTTCGAGGTCGAGCGAAAGCTGCAGCGGCATTTCCGGCTGCTGGGCCCGCAAGGGCTGACGGGAATCGCGATGGCGGGGATCGACATGGCGCTGTGGGATGCGCGCGCGAAAGCGAGCGGCGTTCCGCTAGTGACGCTGCTCGGCGGCGCGCCGAAGCCCATCCCGGCGTACGCGAGCCTGCGCACGATGAGCCCTGAAGGCGCCTCCGCCGAAGCCGAAGAGCTCGTCGCGCTTGGATTCCGCGCGATCAAGGTGAAGATCGGGCGCGCCGATCTTGCGGCGGATCTCGCGACGATCCGCGCGGTGCGGCGCGCGATCGGCGATGGTGTGCGGCTGATGGTCGACTACAACCAGAGTCTGTCGGTGCCGGAGGCGATCGACCGTGCGCGCGTGCTCGACGGCGAAGGACTCACGTGGATCGAGGAGCCGACGCTCGCCGACGATTTCGAGGGCCACGCGCGCATCGCCGCGGAGGCGCGCACCGCGATCCAGCTCGGCGAGAACTGGTGGGGTCCCCACGACATGGCGAAGAGCATCGCCGCGCGCGCCTCGGACCACGCGATGCTCGACGTGATGAAGCTCGGCGGCGTGACCGGCTGGATGCGCGCCGCCGCGCTCGCCGAAGCGGCCGGACTCCCCGCGTCGAGCCACACGTTCCCCGAGATCAGCGCGCATCTGCTCGGCGTAACGCCGACCGCGCTGTGGCTCGAATACCTCGACCACGCCGGACCGGTTCTCACGCAGCCGGTGCGTGTGGAGAACGGCTACGTGATCACGCCCGACCGGGCCGGCGTCGGACTGGAGTGGAACGAAGACGTGGTCTCGCGCTTCTTGACGGAGTGACGCGCCCCCATGTCATGCTGAGCCTGTCGAAGCATGAGCCCCGGCCCGCGCGATCGGCACGCTACGCGTGCACGCCGCCGCAGCACGATCCCCCGCGTCGGCCGCGGGCGCGCATCGGCGCGATCGCGGCGGTCATCGGCGCTTCGTAGACCGGCTTTCCCGAGGAGTACGTGGCGAGGACGCGCGTCGCCATGATGGTCTCCGGTGCGGCGCGCATCCAGTCGCGGTCGAGGACGGCGAAGTCGGCGTACTTGCCGGCGCTGATCGAGCCGGCGTCGCGCTCGAGGAAGCACGCGCGCGCGGCCCAGAGCGTCATCGACTTCAGCGCTTCGTCGCGCGTCATCCGCTGGCGCGGGTACCAGCCGCCTGGGGGCTGGTTCGCCTCGTTCTCGCGCGCGATCGCGGAGTGGAAGGTGCGGCGCGTGTCGACCGCTTCGACCGGCGCGTCGGTGCCGTTCGCGATCGTGACGCCGGTGTCGAGCAGCGAGCGCCACGCGTACGCGCCTTTGACGCGGTCCGGGCCGAGCCGCGCCTCGGCCCACGGCATGTCGCTGATCTGGTGCGTCGTCTGCATCGCGGGGATGACGCCGAGCTTCGCGAAGCGCGGGATGTCGTCCGGCGAGAGCACCTGCGCGTGCTCGATCCGCAAGCGGTGATCGCGCGTGGGGACGTTGCGCAACGCGGCTTCGTAGGCATCAAGGACGACGCGGTTGCCGCGGTCGCCGATCGCATGCGTGCAGACTTGGAAGCCCGCGCGCAGCGCGCGCTCGCAGACGTCCTGCACGTGCGCCTGCGAGATGCGCAGGAGGCCGGTGTTCGACGGATCGTCGCTGTACGGCGCGAGGAGCGCGGCGCCGCGCGAACCGAGCGCGCCGTCGATGTAGAGCTTGATCGAACGGATCGCGAGCCGCCCGCCGGTTCCGAACGACCGCGGCCCGCGCGCGAGATACGCCGCGACGAGCGCATCATCGCTTCCCGCCAGCATGACGTGGTTGCGGATCGTGTAGCGCCCCGCGTGCGAGAGCTGTTCGTACGCGGAGATGACGTTCTGCCCGACCCCGGGATCGCCGATCGCGGTGAGCCCCCAGCGATGGCATTCGTTCAGCGCCGCTTCGCTCGCGCGGAGGAGCTGATCGTTCGACGGCGGCGGAATCTTCGAGGTGATGAGCTGCATCGCGTTGTCGATGAACACGCCGCTCGGCGCCCCGTGCTCGTCGCGCAAAATTCGCCCGCCGCTCGGATCGGACGTGTTCGCCGTAACGCCGGCGAGCGCCATCGCCCTCGCATTCGCCAACAGCGCATGCCCGTCGACCCGGTACAGCACGACGGGCCGATCCGGGATCGCAGCGCTCAGCGCGTCGTGCGCCGGAAACGCCTTCCCGGGCCAAAGATTCTGATCCCACCCGTCCCCGAGGACCCACGGATCCCGCGACTGCCGCGCGAACGCGACCGTCCGCCGCACCACCTCATCGAAGGACGCCACATGGGCGAGCTCGACCTCATGCAGCGCCATCCCGGTCTGCACGAAGTGCAGATGCGAGTCGATCAGCCCCGGCACGACCGTGGCATCTCCGAGCTCGAGCACCTTCGTCCGCGGCCCGCGCAACGCCCGCGCCCCTTCGCGAGACCCGACATAAACAAAACGCCCGCCCCGCACGGCAAACGCCTGCGCGCGCGGCGTGGCCGGATCGACGGTATGGATGGCCGATGCACTGACGATCAAGTCCGCCGCTTCTTTCCCAGCAGCGGACGCGACGGCCGGCATGCTCGCCGTCGCCGCTAGACCGGCAAGAAGCCTAGAACGTCGCATGACGGCGTACTGCGACGCCGTCATCGGAGCGCCTCTCGGGCGCTACGCGCCGCCGACGATCGATCGGAAGGCGGTGTGGAGGTCGCAGCCGTGGCGGTCGCTGTGGGCGAGGACCGCGGAGGCGGAGCCCTTCACGGCGGCGCTCGACGGGCCGATCACGCGGACCGGCGGCTCGCCGCTGCGGATGATGAGCGCTTCGTAACGGCCGGGCTTGACCTCGGACGGGCGCGGCGAGCTGATGCGAACCAGCTTCAGCATGGTCACTCCTTCGTACATCGATTCGGGACGCGAGCACAAAAAGCGCTCGGCGTTGATCCGTTGCCAACACTCTACATCATTCGCGCAAGAGGAGCTAGCCCCGCCGCGGCGAGAGTTCATCGGCGATGCCGCAGAACGGACCACTCGAAGGCGTGCGCGTCCTCGACTGCTCGACGATGATCGCCGCGCCGAGCACCGCGGCGATGCTCGCGGACTTCGGCGCCGAGGTGATCAAGCTCGAGCGCCCCGGCTCCGGCGACCACGTCCGCCGCTACGGCGCGCAGAAGAACGGCGTCGGCCTCTATTGGAAGGCGCTCGGCCGGAACAAGAAGTCCGTCGCATTCGACCTGCACGGCGCCGAGGCGCAGGAGCTGCTGCTGCGCTGGCTCCCGTCGTTCGACGTCTTCATCGAGAACTTCCGGCCCGGCACGCTCGAGCGCTGGAACCTCGGGCCGCAGCGCCTGCTCGCCGCGGCGCCGCAGCTCGTCGTCCTGCGCATCACCGCGTTCGGTCAGGACGGCCCGTACCGCGACCGCGCCGGATTCGGTACGCTCGCCGAGGCGATGACCGGGATCGCCGCCGTCTCCGGCTACGACGACCGCCCGCCGCTGCTCCCCGCGTTCCCGCTCGCCGACGTGATGGCCGGGCAAGCCGCCACGGCCGCCGTCTGCGCGGCGTACGCGCGGCGGCTGCGCACCGGCGACGGCGAGGTGATCGACTTCGCGATCTACGAAGCCGTCATGAAGCTCGTCGAGTCGCAGCTCACCGAGTACGCCGCGAACGGGACGCTCCACCGCCGCCTCGGCAACCGGATGGAAGACACCGCGCCGCGCGGCGCGTACCGCTGCGGCGACGGCCACTACGTCGCGCTCTCCGGCAGCACGCAAGAGGTCGCCGAGCGTGTCTTGCGCACGATCGGCGGCGACGCGCTCGCGGCCGATGCGCGCTTCCGTACCAACGCGGACCGGGTCGCGAACGGCGAGGCGCTCGACGCGATCATCGAGGGCTTCTGCGAGCAGCGCCCGCGCGAGGAGGTCATCGCGATCCTGACCGCCGCCGGCTGCGCCGTCGGACCGCTGGAGTCGATCGACTCGGTCTTCGAGAACCCGCAGATCGCCGCGCGTGGATCGCTCGCGCGCCTCCCCGATCCCGACCTCGGCGAGGTCGTCGTGAACAACGCCTTTCCGCGCTTCGCGCGCGCCGGCGCGCCGCCGCTCGAACCGGGCCGTTCGGTGGTCGGCGCGGACACCGCCGACGTCCTGCGGCGCGACCTGGGCCTCGCCGAGGACGATCTCCGGCGCCTGCATGCTTCCGGCGCCATCGACGTCCCCGAATACAGGGACCGGTGATTCGAGGACGTAGCTTGCCGGATCGTCGTCAGCCGCCCGAGAGATTGAAGGAGCACCCTATGTCCGTCACCCGCCAGGGCTTCGTCGCCGGTACCGCCGCGGCGTTCGCCACGATCGGGATCATCACGCCCGCCCGCGCGGCGGAGTTCAACCTGAAGTACGGGCACGATCTCCCGCCCGAGCACCCGATCAACGTGCGGTCGGTCGAGGCGTTCGCGCGGATCAAGAAGGCGACGAACGGCCGGGTCGAGATCAAGTCGTACCCGACCAGCCAGCTCGGCAGCGATCCGAGCATGATCTCGCAGCTGCGCTCGGGCGCGATCGAGTCGCTCGCGATGCCGGGCGCGTTCCTGAACCAGATCGCGCCGCTCGCCTCGATCGAGAACCTCGCGTACGCGTACCCGAACCGCGACACGGTCTTCCGCGCGTTCGACGGCGACCTCGGCAAGGTCGTGCGCGACGACATCGGCACGCGCGGCGGCATGATCGTGCTCGAGAAGATCTGGGAGAACGGCTTCCGCGAGATCACCACCTCGACGAAGCCGATCCACAACGTCGCCGACCTCGCCGGCCTGAAGATCCGCGTCTCGCCGGGCGAGATCCGCGTCGACACGTTCAAGTCGCTCGGCGCCGCGCCGACGCCGATCGCGCTGAGCGAGCTCTACACCTCGCTGCAGACGCACGTCATCGACGCGCAGGAGAACCCGCTGCTCCTCATCGACCAGCAGAAGTTCTACGAGGTGCAGAAGTACGTCTCGATCTCCGACCACATCTGGTCGG
>DATAQE010000026.1:0-4076 GCA_036264835.1 Candidatus Elarobacter sp. | reverse complement strand
TAGGCGGTACGCATGTCCCTCCCACCATAGCAGAGGGGAGGGGTTCCGCAAACCCCGCCGTACGGCGGCGGACGATGGAAACGATCACGGTGGAGCGTGAGGGAGCGGTCGCGACGGTGACGCTGAACCGCCCCAACGTCTTAAATGCTCTTAACCTTCGCATGCTGGACGAGCTCTCGCAGGCGTTCGCCGAGCTCGACGGCGACGACGCCGTGCGCGCGGTGATCGTCACCGGCGCGGGCGCGAAGGCGTTCGCCGCGGGCGCCGACATCGGCGAGCTGAACGCGCTGCCGAACGCGCGCGCCGGCGAGGCGCAGTCGCGCAAAGGACAAGCGCTCACGCGCGCGATCGAGCGGATGCGCGTCCCGGTGATCGCCGCGATCAACGGGTTCGCGCTCGGCGGCGGCTGCGAGCTCGCGATGGCGTGCGACGTCCGCGTCGCGAGCGAGAACGCGAAGTTCGGGCAGCCCGAGGTGAACCTCGGGATCCTGCCTGGCTACGGCGGCACGCAGCGCATGACGCAGCTGATCGGCGAAGGGACGGCGATGTATCTGTGCCTCACCGGCGAGATGATCGACGCCGCCGAGGCGCTGCGCGTCGGCCTGGTGCAGAAGGTCGTCCCGCTCGACGGGCTGCTCGCCGAGGCGCGCCGCATCGCCGAAGTGATCGCCGGGAAAGCGCCGCTCGCGATCGCCGCGACGAAGCGCGCGATCGTCGACGGCGCCTCGCTGGATCTCGACGACGCGCTCGCGCTCGAGGCGCTGCTCTTCGGTCAGGCCGTCACGACGGAAGACTTCGCCGAAGGCTCGCGCGCGTTTCTGGACAAGCGGAAGGCGCAGTTCACGGGCCGCTAGCGGGCGGCGGTTTTGCTCGGCGCGGCGTAGCGCGCGGTGACGTCCGCCATCGCGCGCTCGACGTCCGGGTCGAATCCGACCCATTGCGCGCGGACCCGGCCGGTGCGGTCGATCGCGAACATCGTCGGGAAGCCGGTCACGCCGAAGGCGTGCGCGACGGTCTGGTCCGGGTCGAGCGCGACGTCGCCCATCGCGTACTTCGCCGCGAAGGGCCGCACCAGCGCGGCCGGCTCGCCGACGTCGACCGAGACGACCTCCACCTCGGGGTGCGTCCGCCGGAAGTGCTGCACCATCGGGATCGAGGCCCGGCACGGGTCGCACCAGGAGGCCCAGAAGTCGAGGAAGACCACCCGCCCGCGGCTGCGAGCAAGGTCGAAGCGGGCGCCGTTCAGGGTCTCGAGGGCGACGGGCGGGGCTTGGACGAGCTCGCGGTGCGCCAGGCGCGGGAGGATCAGGAACTTGGCGACCGCGGCGAGGACGACCAGGACGGCGAGGACGTCGAGCGCGCGTGCGGCCCACCGGCGGAGAGGCACCGGCGCGGCTTCGGCTCGCAGGGAAAGCGCCACCTGCGCCCGCATCCCAGGAACCGATGCCATCGACCCGCGTCGCGTCCGTTACGATCGACGCGCGCACCCTTCCGGCCCAGAACCGGAGCGCGCGCATCTTCGAGGCCTTCGACAAGCTGCCCGTCGGCGGCATCTTGGAGCTGAACGAAGAGACCGATCCGCGCTCGCTGCGCAACGAGTTCCAGCAGTACCGGCCGGGCCGTTTCTCGTGGGACTCGCGCAACCTCGGGAGCAGCCGCTGGACGATCCGGCTCGAGCGGATCGACGAGCGCGCCGACACCGCGACATTCCTCTCGCACACCGCGCCGTTCGCGAACGCGAAGCAGTCGACGATCACCGAGCTCGCCGCGGTCGCAACGGAACGCTCGTACCGCACGGGTGAGACGATCTTCGACGAAGGCGAGATCTGGCCGTACCTCGGCTTCGTGCGCACCGGCAAGGTCGTCTACACGCTGCTCTCGCCCGACGGTAAGACGCACGCGCTCGGCGAGCGGCTCACGCACGACCCGCTCAACGAGTCGGGGACGTTCGACGGCGGCGGCGCGACCACGCGCGCGGAGGCGCTGACCGACTGCACGATCGTGCTGGTCCCGTCCGAAGCGGTGCTGCACGCGGTCCGCAACGACAGCGAGCTGGCGCTCGGGTTTCTCGCGGCGTCCTCGCAAGCGCGGCGCCGCTCGATCGACACGATCGCCGACCTCGCGTTCGCGCACGTGCTGCAGCGCGTCGCGAAGTTCTTGATGTCGTACGCGCCCGCGACGGTCGGGATGGCGCCCGGACTGCCGGGCGTCGCGGATCTCTCGCAAGCGCAGATCGCCGCCGCGGCCGGGACGGTGCGCGACATGGCCGCTCGGGCGCTGATCCGGCTCAAGAACGCGCAAGCCGTCGAGCTCGACCGCGGGCGCGTGAAGTCCATCGACCGGCTTCGTCTCGAAGCCTTTGCGCACGGGGTGCAGGCGCCTCCGGTTTAATCCGTAGAAGGGGTGCGCGATGCGTCGCCTCTTCTTCGTCTTCGCAGCGGTGCTCGTCGCCGCGTCCCCCGTCCTCGCCGCCGGCGTGCGGCTCACCTATCCCGACGCGCCGCGCGGGAGCGTCGTCGACACGTACTTCGGGACGCAGGTCGCCGACCCGTACCGCTGGATGGAAAACGTCGATGCGCCGCAGACCGTCGCGTGGGTGAAAGCCGAAGGCGATCTGACGCGGCAGTATCTCGACGCGATCCCGCAGCGCAACGCGATTCGCGACGACTACCGCAAGCTGCTGAACTACGAGAAGGTCGGCGCGCCGTTCCACGACGGTGACTGGTGGTTCTTCTCGCGCAACTCCGGGCTGCAGAACCAGAGCGTCCTGTACGTGCGCCACGGCCGGAACGGGACGCCGCGCGTGCTGCTCGACCCGAACACGCTCGCCGCCGACGGCACCGTCGCGCTGGCGGGATTCCGCCCGACGCACGACGGCAGCCTCGCCGCGTACGCGACGCAATCGTCGGGCGCCGACTGGCAGACCTGGCACGTGCGCAACGTCGCGACCGGCCGCGATCTCCCGGACACGCTGCAGTGGAGCAAGTTCTCCGGCGCGTCGTGGACCGGCGACACCGGCTTCTACTACGAGGCGTACGATCAGCCGAAGAGCGGCAACGCGACGCTCAGCGCGCTCGGCGCGCAGAAGCTCTACTACCACAAGCTCGGCACGCCGCAGTCCGCCGACCGTCTCGTCATGACGGCGAAACCCGATCAGTTCCTCGGGATCAGCCGCAGCGACGACCAGAAGTACGACTTCCTCGACGCCGGGAAGGGCGACGGGAACAGCCTCTCGTGGAAGCGCGCGAGCGAACCGGACAGCGCGTTCCGCCAGGTGTTCGCGCTCGATCCGAACGTCTCGTACGGCCCGGTCGGCGACGACGGGACGCGCGTCTACCTGCAGACGAACCTGAACGCGCCGCGCGGGCGGCTCGTATGGATGGACCTGAACGATCCCTCGCACACGCTGCACGACATCGTGCCGCAGAGCGCCGACGCGATGGAGGGCGTCTCGCTGCTCGGCAACACGTTCTACGTCTCGTACCTGCACGACGCGCACTCGCAGGTGAACGTCTACGCGCTCGACGGGCGCAAGATCGGGCAGATCGCGCTCCCGGGGATCGGGAGCGGCGGGCTCCCGGGCGGGCACCGCGGCGATCGCGTCGTCTACTACTCGTTCACCTCGTACACGTATCCGACGACCGTCTACCGCCTCGACACCGCGACCCGCAAGAGCACGGTCGCGATCAAGCCGAAAGTTGCGTTCGACCCCTCGCCGTACGTGACCGAGCAGATGTGGACGACCTCGAAGGACGGGACGCGGATCCCGGCGTTCGTCGTGCACCGCAAGGACATGCCGCTCGACGGCTCGACGCCGACGATCCTGTACGGCTACGGCGGGTTCAACATCGCGATGACGCCGAGCTTCTCGAGCTCGATCGCCGAGTGGCTGCGCTTGGGCGGCGCGTACGTCGTCGCGACGCTGCGCGGCGGGAGCGAGTACGGCGACGCCTGGCACGACGCGGGCCGTCTGGCGAACAAGCAGCACGTCTTCGACGACTACCTCGCGGTCGCGCAGATGCTGATCGACAAGAAGATCACCTCGACGCCGAAGCTCGCGGCGAACGGCGGCTCGA
>DATAQE010000020.1:0-7038 GCA_036264835.1 Candidatus Elarobacter sp. | reverse complement strand
ACCCGCGCGAGGAGCGTGGCGACGTCGCGCGCGGACGCGCCGCCGGTGTTGACGATGAAGTTGGCGTGCAGGTCCGAGACTTCCGCCGCGCCCTCGCGCCACCCCTTGGCCCCGACGGCCTCGATCAGCCGGCCCGCGTGGTCGCCCTCGGGGTTCCGGAAGCACGAGCCGGAGTTCGGGATCGCGACGGGCTGCGTCGCCTTCCTGCGAACGAGTCGCGATTGGAGCCGTTCGCGGACCGTTTTCGGGTCGCCGCGCTCGAAGCGCAGCGTCGTGCGCGAGACGATCGCGTCGCGCGGGATCGTCGTCTGGCGGTAGCGCCACGCCACGTCGATCGCGTGCGGGTCGGGGCGCGCCGGCGTCTGCACGATCACCTCGCGCGCGAACTCGCCGATCTCGCGGTCGGTCCCCGCGTTCATCCGGATGGAGCCGCCGACCGTCGCGGGGATCCCGGCCAGGCCGTCGACGCCGATCCCGCCCAGGGTCGCGACCTTCGTGCACAGCGCCGGCAGCGAGGCGCTGCCGCCGGCCTCGACCGTCACTTCGGCGTCGTCGGCGGTGACGGAGAGCGCGGTGAAGTCGCCCTCGAGGCGCAGGACGATGCCGCGGATCCCGCCATCCCCGACCAGCAGATTCGAGCCCGAGCCGAGGACGAACATCGGGAGGCGGCGCTTGAAGACGCGCTGCAGGACGGTGGCGAGCTCGGCCTCGGTGCGCACGTCGATCAGCGCGTCGGCGGGGCCGCCGATCTTCCACCAGGTGTACGGGGCGAGGGGTTCGTCGAAGCGGGCGCGGTCCGAGAACGTCGCGCGGAGCGCGTCGCGGTCGGCGTCGTTCAGGAGCGCGACGGATTTCACCGCGCCAGCGCGGTGGAGATGCGCTCGCCCAGGCGGTGCGCGACCGCGCTGATCGAGCCGGCGCCGAGCATCAGCACCAGGGCGTCGTCGGGGGCGGTGCGCGGGATCTCTTCGATCAGCTCTTCGACGTCGGCGACGTAGGCGACCGGGGTGCCGGAGGCGGCGAGCGGTGCGCCGATGCTGCGTTCCGTGACGCCGTCGATCGGTTCTTCGGAGGCGGCGTAGATCGGCGCGAGGATGACGCGGTCGGCGCCGTGGAGCGCGGTCGCGAAGTCGTCCTTCAGGTATTGCGTGCGCGTGTAGCGGTGCGGTTGGAACGCGACGATCAGCGGGCGGCCGTCGGCGAAGGTGCGCGCGGCGGCGATCGTCTGCGCGATCGCGGTCGGGTGGTGCGCGTAGTCGTCGACGATCGTGAGCGCGCCGCGGCCGACGATCTCGAATCTCCGCTGCACGCCGTGGAACGCGGCGAAGGCGCGTGCGATGTCGTCGAAGCGGATCCCGGCCGCGCGTGCGGCGGCAATCGCCGCGAGCGCGTTCAGCACGTTGATCTCGCCGGGGACGTTCAGCGTGATCTCGCCGAGCGCGGTGCCGCGGTCGCAGACCGTGAAGCGCGAGCCGAGGTTCTCGTAGACGATGTCGGTTGCGGTGAGGTCGGCGTCGTGGTCGCGCGTCGCGAAGCTCGTCGTCGAGGCCGTCGCTTGGCGGCCGACGACCTTGCTGCCGCGGTTGTCGTTGCCGATGATCACGCGGCCGTTCGCCGGCGTCTTGTTCACGAAGACGACGAACTGCTCGAGCAGGCGCAGCAGCTCCGCGTCGCTCGCGATGTGGTCGTTCTCGACGTTGTTCACCACCGCGATCGTCGGGTTCAGGTACAGAAACGAGCCGTCGGACTCGTCGCTCTCCGTCACGAACCACGGGCCTTTGCCGGCGCGCGCGTTCGAGCCCGTGTCGACGCGGATCCCGCCGACCGCGATCGTCGGGTCGAGGCCCGCGGTCTCGAAGATCGTCGCGAGCATCGCCGTCGTCGTCGTCTTGCCGTGCGTGCCGGCGACCGCGACGAGTTTGTGGCCTTTCGCGAGCTCCGCCAGCATCGCGCCGCGCGTGATGACGTCGAGCTTGCGTTCGATCGCGGCGGTGAACTCGGGGTTGTCGTGGGCGATCGCCGAGGAGACGACGACGGTTCGCGCGTCGCCGAGGTTCTCGGCGCGCTGCCCGATCGCGACGCGGACGCCTTCCGTTTCGAGCTCGTCGATGAGGGGCGTGCGTTTGACGTCGGAGCCGCTGACGGTCGCGCCGCGCGCGAGGAGCAGGCGGGCGATCGCGCTCATTCCGATCCCGCCCACGCCGACGAGATGATATGCTTCCGTGCCGGTGGTCACGGGTGGGACTCGTTCGCGTTCGCGTCGGCGGCGACCCGCGCGCGGAGCGCGGCTTCGATCCGCGTCACGATCGCCGCGGCAGCGTTGCGCGGCGCGAGCGAGCGGGCGGCTCGTCGCATCGTGACCTTCTTGTCGGTGTCCAGGATGTCGCGCAGCGCCCACCAGAGGCGGTCGCCGTCGACCTCGGCGTCGTTCAGGACAACCGCCGCGCCCGCTTCGGCGAAGAGCGCCGCGTTGTGCGCCTGGTGCTGGTCGGCGGCGTGGGGGTAGGGGATCAGGATCGCCGGGGTGCCGGTGACGGCCAGCTCGGCGAGCGTCGAGGCGCCGGCGCGGGCGATCACCACGTCGGCGGCGGCGTATGCGTCGGCGGGGTCGGCGAGGTACGGGACGAGCTTGACGCGGTTGCCGGCGGCGGGGTCGCGCTCTTCGGCTTGCATGTAGGCGAAGTCGCGTTCGCCGGAGACGTGCAGCAGCTGCCAGCCGTCACCGAGCGTGCGGCGCGTGACCAGCGCGGCCGTCGCCTCGTTGATCGAGCGCGCGCCGTGGCTTCCGCCCATCACGACGACCGTCGTGCGGTCGGGGTCGAGGCCGAGGCGGTCGCGCGCGCTCGCGGCGTCCTTCGCGAGCAGCAGCGATGCGCGCACCGGCGCGCCCGTCACGACCGTCTTGCGGCCGAATGACTCCTCCGAGGCGGCGTAGGTGGTCCAGACTTCGTCGACGAGCGGTTTCAGGAGGCGGTTCGTCAAGCCTGGCGTCACGTTGATCTCGAGCACCGCGATGCGCGGGCGGATGATGCGCAGCGTGCGCAGGATGCGCGCCGCCACGACGACCGGGAAGCACACGTAACCGCCGGTCGCGATGACCCACATCGGTTTGAAGCGTACCAGTGCGGTCAGCGCGCGGATCACGCCGGCGGTGTTCGCGAAGATGGTGCGCAACGTGGAGAGAGAGAGGTTGCGCTGCAGCGGGGCGCTCGGGACGAACGTGAGCGGCATCGTCTTGACCAGCCTCGCTTCGAGGCCGTGGCGGTTGCCGAAGAAGCGCGGTTCGTAGGCGTCGGGGCGGTACTGCGCGCGGATCGCTTCGTCGATCGCGAGCGCCGGATAGACATGGCCGCCCGTGCCTCCTCCGGTGAACGCGATCCGCAGCTTCACGGACCTCTTCTTTTGAGGCGCTCCGGCGGCTTACCCGTCGGCCGAGGCGGTCAGCGGGCGGGGCTCACCCACGCGGCGCAGCGCGCGGTGTTCGGGTTGCACAGGAGGTCGCGGCGGATCAGCGTCACCTCGCGGTCCGCCTCGCCGCGGCGGACGGTCAGGCGCATCGGCGTGCCGGCCGGCCGGTGGGAGAGCTCCGCGAGCTGCGGCGGCGTGAGATTTTGCGTCGGGACGCCGTCGATGGTGAGGATCACGTCGCCGCGCGCGAGGCCGGCTTGGGCGGCCGGGGAGCTCGGGAGCACGGCGCCGACGACGAGGCGGTTCTCCGCGTCGCGGCTGCCGCCGATGAAGCCGGTTCGCGTGAACTCCGGGAGCGGCGCGCCGGGTTCGCGCTGCAGGTACATGCGGCCGCGGCGGTAGTCGGTCGTGAGCGTGAACTGGGAGAGGACGTCGTAGCCAAAGTTTCCGGCCTCCGTGCGCGAGGAGAACGAGCCCTTCTGCTGCACGACGAAGCCCGTGACGAACTCGTGCATCGTCAGGCCGCCGAACGTGAACTCGTGCAGGCGGTACGTGCTCGAGTGCACGATACCGCCGGAGCTGCCGCTTTGTCCCTCGGCGCCGTTCGCGTAGCGCGCGAAGAAGCCGTGGTGTTTCAGGAAGTCGCCGAAGAGGAAGATGGGGCCGCTGTTGCCCGTGTCGACGCCGAAGAGTCCGCGCACGCCGTCCGCCTGCGCGTACGCGAGCGGCATGTCTTCTTGAAAGTACAGCGGGACGGCGACGTCGCGGGCGGGTGGCGTGAACGTGCGGAAGTCTTGCAGGCGCAGCGTGTGGCGGTGGTAGTCCATCGTCACGGCGAAGCGCTCGAAGATCTCCAAGCCGAGGATCCCCGCGAGCGGCGGCTGTCCCGGGCCGCGGTCGGTGAAATCCTTGCCGTACGGGATCACGAACATCGGGAAGCCGGTGATCTCGGCGCCGCCGATGCGCAGGCTGTGGACCTGCGCGTACCGCTGCGCCATGGTGCCCTCGCCGGCGCCGCCGGAGACGCCGCCGCCGTGCGTGGTCAGGCCGAGCTGTTTCGCGGCGTCCGCGGTCAAGATCGCGTGGCCGCCGGTGTCCAGCACGAACGGCAGCGGGCCGTGGCCGTTGACGTACGCTTCGACGACCGCGACGCCGTTCGCGCTCTGCAGCGGGACTTCGGTCGACGCGGTGAGGCCGGTGATGCGCTGGTTCGACGGGGCGGGCGGGCGCGCGAAGTCCGCCGGGGTCAGGGTGTTGCTGACGCGGTAGGTCGCGATCGAGCGCACGACGACGTCTTCCGCGCCGGCGAACGATTCGGTGATCTCGTGCGGCAGCAGCAGTCCGGCGGACGGGCGGTACGCGCCGTAGTCGGTCGTCGCGACGTACATCGGCGCTTGCTGTTGGGTTCGCACCACGATGTGCGCGGCGGGATCGATCCAGACGATCACCGGGCGTCCGCCGCGCGGCTGAATCCGAACGCGGCGCAGCAGCGCGCCGTCTTGGTGCGCGTCGGCGAGGCACTCGAATGACGCCGGATCGGTCGACGGACGGAAGTATCCGTTGCGCGCCAGATATGCCGACGTGCGGGCAGCGGCGCGCGCGTCCGGCGCGTCCAGGCGGTGGAC
The DNA here is from genome assembly GCA_036264835.1 of Candidatus Elarobacter sp. Taxonomy (GTDB): domain Bacteria; phylum Vulcanimicrobiota; class Vulcanimicrobiia; order Vulcanimicrobiales; family Vulcanimicrobiaceae; genus Vulcanimicrobium. Next base: position 2,005 of record DATAQE010000020.1, on the reverse strand, counting down.
GCCGTGCGTGAGATCCTCTTCCCACGTCGCGTCAGGCGAGGAGACGAGCTTCGTGTGCACGATCCCCTGGTCGTCGTCGACCGAGGTAGCGCCGCGCGCGGTGTCGGTCGCGATGCGGGTGCGGCCTTTCAGTCCGCTCGACTCGACGATGCCTTCGCCGACCAGCTCGCGCACCGCGTCCCAGCGAGCGCCGCCCGTGTGCGCGGCGACGTCGCGGAACAGCGCGGCGGCGGGAGCGCACTGGGCCGGTTCGTGCGCTCGGGGAGGCGGCGTGGCGAGCACCGCGGCGAGGGCAAAGGCGGGCAGCATGCCGCCATTCTAGCGGCGGCCGGCGCGCGGCGTCTTGGAAAAATTTAGCGCGCGAACGCGCCGCGGTAGCGGTTCGGCGAGATTCCGGCGGTCTCGCGAAAGACGTTGGTGAGGTGGCTCTGGTCCGCGAAGCCGCACGCGTTCGCGATCTCGCTCAGCGCTCGCGACGATTCGAGCAGCATCCGCGACGCCGCGCGCACGCGCTCGCGGCGCCGGTAGCGTCCGGGCGTCATCCCGACATGCGCGCGAAACGCGCGCGCGAAGTGGGTGGGGTGCGTTCCGGCGAGTCGCGCGGCGCGCTCGATCGGCACGCGCTCGATCCAGCTGAACTCGTCGAGGACCGTGCGCAGCCACTCGGGCTCGCGCACCGGGTAGGGCGGGTGCGGCGGAAAGAGGGCGTTGCGGACGGTGGTCTTGAGGCTCGGGTGCGTCGCTCGCACGGCGCGCACGACATGATCGCGCCACGCGCCGTCGTCTTCCGCGAAGTCGACGTTGACGCAGCGGCCCGGCGCGCAAAAGTAGTCCGCGTGCATCTCGCCGGCGGCGTGTCGGATCACCGTGCCGGGGGCGCAGTACCGCGGCAGCCCGTCGTGCAGCTCGGTGTAGGCGCCCTCGACCACCACGGAGACGTAGGCACGCTCGTGGACGTGCTCGCACAGCAGGCTGTCCTTCGCGTAGGCGACATCGGAGACGGCGACCGGGCCGCTTCGCACTTCGCTCAAGACGCGGCCGCGCGGGGAGATCATACCGCCGGCGTCGCCATGAGCGGTAGGCCGACGTAGTTTTCGGCGAGGGAGCGGGATGCGGCCTCGGACGTGGTGACGTAGTCGAGCTCGGCGAGCTGGAGGCGTTCGCCGAAGGCGTCGTCGTGGGGGGAGCGGTGGAGCATCGAGGTCATCCACCAGGAGAAGCGCTCGGCGCGCCAGACGCGGCGCAGGCAGCGCGTGCTGTAGGCGTCGAGCTGGGCGGTGCCTTCGCCGGCGTAGAAGGATGCGAGCGCATCGGCGAGGACGGCGACGTCGGCGATTGCGAGATTCATCCCCTTCGCGCCGGTCGGCGGGACGATGTGCGCGGCGTCGCCGGCCAGGAAGAGTCTGTTGTACTGCATCGGCTCGACGACGAAGCTGCGCATCGCCGTCACGCCCTTCTGTAGGATCTTACCGTCGACGAGGTTCGGCGGGTCCTCGCCTTCGAGGCGGCGGTGGAGTTCGGACCAGATGCGGTCGTCGGGCCATTCGGCGAGGTCTTCGTCGGGTTTGCATTGGAGGTACATGCGCTGGATCTGCGGCGAGCGCTGGCTGAAGAGCGCGAAGCCGCGCGCGTGGTGCGTGTAGATCAGCTCGTGCGCGACCGGCGGCGACTCGGAGAGGATGCCGAGCCAGGCGAAGGGGTAGACGCGCTCGTACGCGGTCAGCACGCCGTCCGGGATCGTGTCGCGCGCGATGCCGTGGAAGCCGTCGCAGCCCGCGACGACGTCGCACGCAATCGTCTGCTCGGAGCCGTTCGCGTCGCGGTAGCGGATCGTCGGGCGGTCGGTTTCGAGGTTGCCGAGCGCGACGGCCGTCACGTCGAAGTGCAGCGGCTGGTTCGCGGCCAGGTGATCGGCGATCAGGTCTTTCACGACCTCGTGCTGGCCGTACACGGTGATCGTCTTGCCGGTCAGCTTCGGGAAGTCGATGTGGCGGCTGCGGCCGCC
>DATAQE010000016.1:0-4061 GCA_036264835.1 Candidatus Elarobacter sp. | reverse complement strand
CGAGATCACGTGATGCTTGGCCGGGTCGTAGTGCGCGTCGTTGACGCCGAGCACCACCGTGATGTCCTCACCCTTGGCGGGCGCGGAGATGATGACTTTCTTCGCGCCGCCGCCGTCGATGTGCGCGCGCGCTTTCGCGGCGTCGGTGAACAGCCCGGTCGACTCGATGACGACGTCGACGCCGAGGTCCTTCCACGGGAGCTTGCCCGGATCGCGCTCGGCCAGCACGCGGATCGCCTTGCCGTCGATCGTGATCCCGTCCGCGGTGGCCGCAACGTCGCCCGCGTACGTGCCGTAGTTGGAGTCGTACTTGAACAGATGCGCGCACTCGGCGGCGCTGGTGAGGTCGTTGACGGCCGCGATCTCCGCGCCGGGGTACCGCTCGAGGAGGGCCTTCGTGAAGTTCCGGCCGATCCGGCCGAACCCGTTGATACCGATGCGCATAGCCCGTTCGCTTTAGGCGAAGGAAACTTCCGGCTCCTCTCGCTCGCCGCGCAGCCGCTTCACGAGCCGCATCAGCGAGGCGAGCCGGCCGTTGATCGTCGCCTTCCCGACCGGCGGCGAGCAGCGGCGCCCGAGCTCCGCCAGTGTCTCGTCGGGATGAGCCAGCCGCAGCTGGGCGGCCTCGCGGAGCGCCGGGGAGAGATTCCGCAGCCCGTAGGCGTCGGCGAGCTCCTGGATCGCCTCGCGCTGCGCCGCGGCCGCGGTCGCCGCGCGCACGACGTTCGCCGCCTCGGTGTTGACGAGGCGGTGGATGCGGTTCTTGGTCTCCTTGACCGCGCGCACGTCCTCGAGGTGGAAGACCGCGCCCGACGCGCCGACCGCGCCGAGGACGGTGACGATCGCGTCGAGGCCCTTGAGGTAGACGACGCGGCGTCCCTTGCGGAGCATCGTCCGCGGCTCGATCCCTTCGGCGGCGATCAGCTTCGCGATCCGCTCGGCGCGCGCGCTCTCGCCGACGACGAACTCGAGATGGTAGCCGTGCTGCGGCGCCGCCACCGAGCCCGCGCACAGGAACGCCGCCCGCAGCTCCGCGCGCCGCTCGTCGCGGCGGCGCGGCTTCGCCGGCGGCGCGGCCGGGACGGGCCCGAGATCGATCTCGAAGGTCGTCGCCTTGTAGAGCCGCCGGTCGTGGCCGCGCCGCACCGGCGCCGCGCTGCGCTGGTCCTCGAAGAGCGTCCGCGCGAGCCGCGCGACCGCCGGCCGCCGCGTCCGAAACACGAGCTCGCCCCCGGCCTCGACACCGCCGTAATACGCGAGCCCGTGGCGCAACGCCGCCCGCACGCCCGGATCTGCCGGCACCTCGCGCGCGAGCGCGTCCTTCGCATCCGACGAGAGCTTCGAGCGCTCCGGCACGGTGCGTCAGCCGAGCCAGTCGACGGGATCGTCCTTGCGCTCCTCGACGATCTCGTACATGTCCGCGGGCTTGAGCGAGGGCAGCACGCGCTCGGGCACCATCAGCACGCGCACGGTAAGGAACTTCGTGCGGTAGTGGATCACGAGCACGTCGCCCGCTTTCACCTCGTAGCCCGGCTTGAGCGCGCGGCCGTCCTTGGTGATCCGCCCCGCTTCGATCCCGTCCTTCGCCTCGGCCCGCCGCTTCGCGAGCCGCGAAACCTTCATGAACTTGTCCAGCCGCAACACACCCCGCTTCCGTGCTTCGGCGCGGCGCTCATGCCGAGACGGGCCGGTGAGCGATGACAACCGGGGCGGCCGACGAAGCGGCGGGGATGCCGTTCAGCACGACGATCGCGGGGAGCTTGCCGAAGCCGGCGTGGCTCGCGGAGCCGGAGCGGATCTTTCCGAGCTGGCGGCTCGAAGGCGACGATCTCGCGGAGGCGCAGCGCGATGCGACGCGGATCGCCGTCGCGGAGCAGGTGCGGGCGGGGATCGACACCGTCACCGACGGCGAGCAGTCGCGCAAGCACTTCGTGCACGGCTTCGCGGAGCAGCTCGCGGGCGTCGATGCGGGGAAGCGGCAGCGGCGCGGGATCCGCGACGACCGCTACGAGGCACTGTGCCCGACCGTCACCGGTGAGATCAAGCGCACGCACCCCGTGCACCTCGAGGAGATGCGCTTCGCGCGCACGCTCACCGACGGGCCGCTGAAGATCACGATCCCCGGGCCGATGACCCTGGTCGACACCGTGTGCGACGAAGCGTACGGCTCGCGCAGCGATCTCGCGTTCGCGTTCGCGCGCGCGATCCGCGAGGAGATCGCCGATCTGCACGCGGCCGGCGTCGACGTCGTGCAGCTCGACGAGCCCGCGTTCAACGTCTACTTCGAGGAGGTCGCGGCGTGGGGGATCGACGCGCTCGACACCGCGCTCGGCGGCGCGCGCTGCACGACCGCGGTCCACGTCTGCTACGGCTACGGGATCCCCGCGAACGTGCAGTGGAAGGCGAACCTCGGCGAGCGCTGGGACCAGTACGCGCACGTGCTGCCGCTGCTTGCGCGCTCCGCGGCCGACCAGATCTCGATCGAGCTTGCCGGATCGCACGTCCCGCCCGACGTGCTCGCGCTCGCAGGCGAGAAGATCGTCGCGGTCGGCGTCATCGACGTCGCGACGAACGAGATCGAGACGCCGGACGGCGTCGCGCGCACGATCGCGCTCGCCCGGCAGTATCTTCCGGACGAGCGGATCGTCTGTTCCACCAACTGCGGTATGGCGCCCATGCCGCGCGACGTGGCCTACGCGAAGCTGCGCGCCCTAGCGGAAGGCGCGCTGCTCGCGAGCGTCGGGCTCTAGAGCGAGGCCGACGCCGGGACGAAGCGGTCCGCGTACTGCGCGAGGAACGGCATCCGGTACGCCTTCCCCTGGAACGCCTGGATCGTCGCGATCAGCCAGAGGACGACCCCGGCGACCCACACGACGAGCCACACGATCCCGATGATCGCCACGATCGGCCACATGTGGATCGCGAACAGCAGCGCGTCGATGATCTGGATGACGATTCCGACGATGGCGAGCGCGACGGAGAGCACGATCGCCTGGACGGCGACGAACCGCACCCACTGCTGGGGCGGCTTCCCGAGCAGAATCACCAATCCGCCGACCCACCAGAAGAGTGACGCGAGCCCGGCAGCGACGTTCGGCTCGAGCCCAAACGAAGATCGATTCGGATCCTGAACCATGGTTAGACGCAGTCCCTTCAGGAGCGGAAAAAGAGAAGGTAGACCTTGATTCTCCCGGCCGTCGCTTACCGTTCGCTTACCGGCGGCCGGTCGCCTCGTGGGCGGTCGCGAACCGCCGCCGCCCCGCGCTGGAAGGCCGCAGGTGTGACGCAGGTCCCCCGGGCGCGGACCACCAGGACCGGCTCGTCCAGCACGTCGGCGGCCGACGGCGAGAGGTCCGGGCGCGCGGCGATCACCTTGTGCGCCTCGAACTCCATCGTCCGCGAGGTCGCGCCCACGCGGGTGATCCGGCCGCGGGCCTCGACGTAGTCGCCGGCGTGGACCGGCGCCTTGAACTCCACCAGATCGTACGCGACGAACAAGCCTTCGTCGCCGTCGTGCCGGATCAGCAGCTCGGTCGCGACGTCGCCGAACAGCCCCAGGATCCGCGCGCCGTCGACGAGCCCGCCGCCGTAGTGCGCGTCGTGCGCGCTCAGCCGCAGCCGGATCAGCACCTCGCCGACTACGCCGCCGTCTTCGCCTGCTGCCACAGATCCTCGAGCTCGTCCAGGCTCATGTCGTTCAGCTGCCGCCCGCTGGCGACCGCGTAGGTCTCCATGTAGCGGAACCGCCGCTCGAACTTCTCGTTCGCGTCGCGCATAGCGCCCTCGGCGTCGATCCCGAGCCGCCGCGCGAGGTTCACCACCGTGAACATCACGTCGCCGAGCTCCTCGCGCACGTGCGGGTCCTCGGGCTTCAGATCGCCGGCGCGCAGCCGCGCCTCGGCGAGCTCGCGCAGCTCCTCGTGGAGCTTCTCGGTGATGTCGCGCGGATCGGTCCAGTCGAAGCCGACGCGCGCGGCTTTCTCCTGCATCTTCTGGCCGCGCTGCAGCGCGCCCATGTGCTTCGGAATCCCGTCCAGCTTCGACGCGCGCGCCTGTCCGGC
>DATAQE010000169.1:0-10914 GCA_036264835.1 Candidatus Elarobacter sp. | reverse complement strand
GGCGGCGTGCTCGAGCCGCCGCAGGCGATGCCGGTGATCGTCGAGGACGGCGCGTTCGTCGGCTCGCGCTGCATCGTGGTCGAAGGCGTGCACGTCGGCCGCGAAGCGGTCCTCGGCGCCGGCGTCGTGCTTACGGCGTCGACGCCGATCGTCGACGTGCGCGGCGAGGAAGCGGTGATCACGAAGGGGACGGTGCCCGCGCGCGCCGTGGTCATTCCGGGGACGCTGCCGAAGCGGTTCCCCGCCGGCGAGTACGGCACGCCGTGCGCGCTGATCATCGGGGAGCGCAACGAGTCGACCGACCGCAAGATATCGCTCAACGCGGCGCTCCGCGAGTTCGAGGTCGCGGTGTAGGTTGAATCCCCGTGTGGACGCGATCGAGCCGAGTCTGATTCGGGCGATCGCGGCGAGGAAGAAGCCCGGCGCGATCGATCTCGGGCTCGGCGAGCCCACGCTCATGCCGCAGATGCGGTTCATCGAGGCCGCGACGCGCTGGGCCGCGGAGCACGGCGTGCGATACACCGTGAACTCCGGCGACGCGGCGACGCGCGAGCGAATCGCCGCGCACTACGACTATCCCGGGATGCGCGAGGCGCGCAACGTCTGCATCACCACGGGCTCGCAAGAGGCGGTCTACGTCGCGATCAAGACGCTGCTCGATCCGGCGAAGGACGAGCTGCTCGTCGTCGATCCGGCGTTCCCCGCGTACGCGAAGATGGCGCAGCTCGAGGGGATCGCGTGCCGACGCGTGCACATGCGCGCGGACGAAGACTTCCGGTACGATGTGGACCTGATCCTCGACGCGGTCGACCGCGCGACGCGCGTGATCGTCATCGCGTCACCGTCGAACCCGACCGGCCGCGTGCTGCGCGACGCCGACGCGCGCCGGCTCGCGGACGGACTGCTGGCGCGCGGTGGTCCGCCGGTGTGGGTGCTCGCAGACGAAATCTACCGCGAGCTCACCTACGTGGACGATCCGGGTTACATCGCGCGGTATTATCCGTACACGGTCGTGGCCAACTCGCTCTCGAAGTCGAACGCGCTCACCGGGATGCGCATCGGCTGGCTCCTCGCCCCCGACGGCACGATCGAGCCGCTGATCAAGACGCACGCCTGGGTGACCTCGACCGCGAACGCCTTCGGCCAGCGCGTCGCCCACGAGATCTTCGGCGAGCCCGGCGCGCTGACGGAACAATCCGCCTGGTACCGCGACCAGCACGCGCGCGTGACCGCCGCCCTGGACGCGAGCGGCTTGCATTACGTTCCGATCGACGGCGCCTTCTACGCCTGCGTCCGTCTCCCGCACGGCGGCGACTCCTACGCCGCAGCCGTCGACCTGGTCGAGAACCGCGGCGTCGTCACGATCCCCGGCCGCATCTTCGGCGACTCGCTCGAAGGCTGGCTGCGCCTCAGCTGGGTCGCGCGCATCGACGACGTCGAACAGGGACTCCGCCGAATCGCAGCGCTCTAGCGATCACCGCTCGGCGAGGCGACCGGCCGCTGCTTCGAGCCGGAGGCTGTGTGCGAAGGCGCCTCTAATCGTCGTGCGTGCGGTTCATGTTCGCGACGGGGATCGAAGGAAGCTATCCGGTGATTCGCGGCGCGAGTGGGGAGCGGATTCGGGTCGACGAGTTTGCGAAGTGCCGGCATTACGAGCGGTGGCGTGAGGATTTCGCGCTCGTGAAGCAGCTCGGGATCGAGTATCTGCGGTACGGGCCGCCGTTGTATCGGGCGCACGTGGCGCCCGGGGTGTATGATTGGGCGTTCGCGGACGAGACGTTCGCCGAACTGCAGCGGCTGGGCATCACACCGATCGTCGATCTGTGTCATTTCGGCGTGCCGGACTGGATCGGGGACTTTCAGAACGACGACTGGCCGGCGTATTTTGCCGAGTACGCGCGCGCGTTCGCGCAGCGGTTTCCGTGGGTGCGGTTTTACACGCCGGTGAACGAGATCTTCATCGCGGCGACGTTCTCTGCGCAGTACGGGTGGTGGAACGAGCAGCGCGCCGACGACCGTTCGTTCGTCACGGCGCTCCGAAATCTGTGCAAGGCCAACCTCCTGGCGATGCACGCGATCCTCGAGGTGCGCGAGGATGCGGTGTTCATCCAGAGCGAGTCCTCGGAGTACTTCCACCCCGAGTCGCCGGACGTGCGCAGCGAGGCGAGCCTGCTCAACGAGAAGCGGTTCCTCGCGCTCGACCTCACCTACGGCCACTCGCTCGACGTCACGATGTACGAGTACATCCTCGACAACGGGATGACGCGCGAGCAGTTCCACTGGTTCCGCGACAACCATCTCGTCAGCCACTGCGTGATGGGCAACGACTACTATCTCACGAACGAGCACCTCGTCTGCAAGGATGGGCGCATCCTCCCGGCCGGCGAGATCTTCGGCTACTACGTCATCACGCACCAGTACTACGAGCGCTACCGCCTCCCGGTGATGCACACCGAGACGAACCTCCCCGACACGGATCTCGCGAGCGACTGGCTTCGCAAGCAGTGGGCGAACGTGCACCGCCTCAAGCAGGACGGCGTGCCGGTGCTCGGCTTCACCTGGTACAGTCTCACCGATCAAGTCGACTGGGACACCGTGCTGCGCGAAGACGCCGGCCGCGTGAACCCGCTCGGTCTCGCCGATCTCGGCCGCAACCTGCGCCCGGTCGGCGAAGACTACCGCGAGCTCATCGCGCAGTGGCGGGACGTGCTGCCCTCGGAAGGCTACAGCCTGGAACTGCGCTTGTCGTAGCGCCCGCGCCCGTTCAGCCGAGCGGGCCGATGCGGACCTCGACCAGGTTCTCCGGGTGGAACCACGTCTGCGCGGCGCGCTGCACGTCGGCGGCGGTGATCCCGGCGTAGCGGTCGGCGAGCGTGGAGTAGTACGTCGTCGGCAGGCCGTCGAGACCGATGCGCAGCAGATCGCCGGCGATCGCCGACGTCGCCTGCTCGGCGTTGAGCTGCGTCGCGACGACGCGCGTCTTCGCGCGCGCGAGCTCGTCGGGCGTCACCTCGTCGGTCTGCATCCGCTTCAGCTCGGACTTCACGAGCGCTTCGGCGGCGTCGATCTTGGAGGGGACGGCGCTGAACTCGACGGTGAACGTGCCGCGGTCCTGATTCGCCTGCAGCGTGCTCGACGCGCCGTAGACCAGGCCGCGCTTCTCGCGCACCTCGCGGAAGAGCCGCGACTCGAACGAGCCGTTCCCGCCGTAGATCGCGTTCGCCAGCGTGAGCGTGTCGAAGTCGGGCGAGCTCCGCGGCAGCGCCGGCGCGCCCAGCTGCACGGTGACGTCCTGCGAGGACGTCGTGACGATGCGCGTCTGCGGTGAAGGCAGCGGAATCGGCGGAAGATGCGTGTCCGGCTTCGGCCCGCTGGTGCTCCAGTCGCCGAACGCGCGCTGCACTTGCGCTGCGACCTGCGCGGGATCGACGTCGCCGACGACGACCAGCGTGGTGAGATCCGGGCGCACGTACTGCGCGTCGTACTGCTTCACGTCGTCGAGCGTGATGCTGCGGATCGACTCCTCGGTCGCGACGCGCAGCGCCGGATCGCCGGCGGGGTAGAGCGCCGCGTCGAAGAGCCGCTGCGCGTAGTAGCCGGCCTGAAGTGCGCGGCGCCCCGTGTAGCTGGCGAGCTGCGAGCGGACCAGCTCGAAGCGGTCGGCAGGGAGCCGCGGATGGCGGACGTCGTCAGCGAGCAGATCGAGCAGCGCCGGGAAGTCCTGGGCGCGTCCGTGCGCGGAGAACGACGTCCCGAACGAGACCTCCGCGGCGCGGTCGTCGGCGAGCTTGCGCTGCGCGTCGTAGTCGTACTTCGCGCTGCCCCATTCCATCAGCGCCGAGGTCACTTCGCCCAGACCTTCCTTGCCGCGCGGGTCGAACGCCGACGACGTGCGCACGATCCCGTCGACGAAGACCGTCGGGTTCGTCGCGACGCGCTGCACCAGCAGCCGGAGGCCGTTCGGCAGCGTCGTGACGACGGGCGCCACCGCGCTGCGCAGCGCGAGCGGTTTCGCGAGGGCGGCCTTCATCCAGGCGGGCTGGATCAGCGGACCGTTCGAGGTGCGGTCGCCGAAGTTGTCGCTCACCGACGAGGTCACGCTCGACGGCGGCTCGACTTCGCGCTTCGTCGGCCCGGGCTGGAGCGTCGCGACGACGCTCGCCTTCGCGTAGACGCGGCGCGCGACCGCGGTCGCCTCGTCGCGCGTGATCGCACCGTAGAGCGCGTCGAACTGCGAGGGATCGGTGTCGCCGGGGAAGACCATGTTCGCGCCGATCGCATCGCCGATCCCGACGATCGAGTCGCGCGCGTACGTCAGCGAGGCCATCTCGCTGCGCTTCGAGGCGGCGAACAGATCGGGATCGATCCCCTTCGCGAGCGTCTGCGCCATGATCTTCTCGTACGCGCTGCGCACCTCGCGCGGCGTGTGCCCGGGCGCGACGACGAGCATGATGTGGACCACCGAGGCGCGCCGGTCCTCGAGCGGCGTCGGGTTGTACGCGAGGACGAGCCCGTTCTCGACCAGCGTGCGGAACGGCCCGCGCGGGTTGAACATCGCGCCGAGCGCGACGTCGTTGCGCACCTGGTCGTGCTCGTACGGCTTCGCGTTGCCGGGCGCGGCGTACGCCTCGTCGACGATCGTGTACGGGAAGTTCGACTTGTCGTCGTACGCGGTGCCGACCGCGGGCTTGAGCGCGTAGTGGCGGCGCTCGGGGAGCTTCGCCGACGGGATTCCGCCGAACCACCGCTCCGCCTCGGCGAAGACGTCCGCCGCGCGCACGTCGCCCGCGATGGTGAGCGTCGCGTTGTTCGGGTGGTACCACTCGTCGTAGTACTTGCGCAGGTCCGCGACGGTCGCGTGCTCGATGTCGGCTTTGACGCCGAGCGAGGTGGTGCCGAGGCGCGAGTTCGGGTAGACGCGCTGGTTCACGCCGTAGATGAACGACGTCACCGGGTTGCTGTAGCGCTCCGCGTACTCGGTGAGGACGGCGCCGCGTTCGAGATTCCAGTCGGCCGGGTCGAGCTTGAGGTTGCGCATCCGGTCGGCCTCGAGGTGCACGATCGTGTCGACGCGGTCCGAGGGGACCACGAAGTAGAAGTGCGTCATCTCGTTCTCGGTCTCGGCGTTCACCTCGGCGCCGAGCCGTGCCGTCATGTCGTCGAGCCCCGCGCTCGAGAGATCCTTCGTGCCGCGGAACATCATGTGCTCGAGCGCGTGCGCGAGCCCCGTCTTCCCCGGCGTCTCGTCGAGCGCGCCGAAGCGGTACCACATGTGGACCTGCGCGACCGGCGCCGCGTGGTCTTCGATCACGACCACTTTCAGGCCGTTGGCGAGCGTGCGCGACTGGGCGAAGGGGGTGGTCGCCGTCGCAGTCGCCTGGGCGGTCGCGGGGCGCGGGGCGAGGGGTGAGAACAACAGCGTCGCCGCCGCGAGTGCGGCGGCGAGTCGGCGGACGAGCATCGCGCTACTATACGCCATCTGCCTGGGAGGTTCCAGCGGCTTCGTACGCCCGCGCGGTCCTCCGGATCGCCCGGAACGGCGCGAGCCCGATCAGTTCGCTGCGTGCCACGGCGGCGTTCGCGCGAGCGGCCGCTCGCCGCACGAGCTCGGTGACGCGGTAGAGCGGGACCGCGTCGACGTCCGTCACGTTGCACGAGACTTGCACGCGGTCGGCTGCGAGCCGCAGGCCCAGGCACTTCAGCGTCCGCAGCCCGCCGCTGCTCGCGCGGAGATTCCGCGCGATCCGCTTCGCCAGCGCCAGATCGCCGCTCGCGAGCTCGACGTTGTAGGCGATGAGGAACGGCCGTGCGCCGACCGCGATCGCGCCGGCCGAGGCGTGCGCGGCGTCGCCGTAATCGAACCGCCAGCGGGCGTCCGCGGCGAGCCGCTCGGCGAGCCCCTCGAACTCGCCGCGCCGGATGTCCGCCAAGTGCTCGCGGTGCGGCGCGCTCGCCGCGGCGCCGTACAGGTACGACGGAACGCCGACTTCCCGCCAGATGCGCGCCGCCGCGCGGTGCGCGAGATCGACGGCGTCGGCGAGCGTCGCATCGCCGAGCGGGACGAACGGGAGCACGTCGAGCGCGCCGATCCGCGGGTGCGCGCCGCGGTGGACGCGCAGGTCGATCCGCCGGTGCGCGACGCGCGCGAGCGCGACCGACGCGGCGACCACCTGCGAGCCGCGCCCGACCGCGGTGATCACGCTGCGGTGGTGGACCGGATCGCTCGTGCGGTGGACGACGCGCGCGCCCTCCGCCTCCATCGCCGCGACGCACTCGTCGATCACCGTCGCGTCGCGCCCTTCGCTGACGTTCGGGACGATCTCGAACTCGTTCGCGCTCATCGCAGATAGGGTTCGATCGACTCGTCGGGGCCGGGCGGTTCGGCGCGGCCGCCGAGGTGCTCGGCCAAGAACGCTTCGGCTGCCGCGTTGAAGCGCTTGTTGTTCTCCGGGCGCGCGAAGCCGTGGCCTTCGTCCTCGAAGACGACGTACGTGACCGGCTGGCCGTTGCGGCGCATCGCGGTGACGATCTGGTCGGACTCGGCGATCTTCACGCGCGGGTCGTTCGCGCCTTGGCCGATCAGCAGCGGCGCGCGGATCGCGTCGGCCTTGAAGAGCGGCGACTGCGCGGTGAGGAGCTCCTCGGAATCGCCCATGCGCTGGGTGAACGTCGCGCGCAGCGTCTCCCAGTACGGCGGGATCGAGGCGAGCAGCGTGTTCAGGTTCGAGGGGCCGACGATGTCGACGCCGCACGCGAACGCATCGGGCGCGAACGCGAGCGCGGCGAGCGTTGCGTACCCGCCGTACGAGGCGCCCATGATCGCGACGCGGTTCGGATCGGCGATCCCCTGCGCGACGAGCCAGTCCTTCGCGTCGAGCAGGTCGGTGTGCATCGCGCCGGCCCACGCGCGGTCGCCCGCGTTCAAGTGCGCTTTGCCGTAGCCGGTCGAGCCGCGGAAATTCGGCTGCAGCACCGCGTAGCCGCGGTTCGCGAGCCACTGCACGTAGCCGTTGTAGCCCCAGAAGTCGCGCGCCCACGGTCCGCCATGGACGAACAGCACCGCGGGCAGATTTCGCGCCGGGACGCCGGCGGGCGTGGTGAGGTAGCCGTGGATCGTCAGGCCGTCGCGCGCCGGGTAGCGGACCGGCTGCATCGGCGCGAGCGTGCAGCGGTCGACCTCCGGGCGCATCGAGAAGATCTTGCTCGCGGTGCGCGTCGCGCGCTCGTAGCGCCAGAACGCGCGCGAGCCGGTGTCCAGGAGCGAGGAGACGAGCCAGACGGTGTCGTCGCGGTCGGTCGAGACGATGTCGAGGTCGCCCGGGACGTGCGCGGCGAGCGCCTCGAAGTCGGCGGCGTACTGCGGGTCGAGCACCGTCCAGGTCGTACGATCGCGTATGATCGATGCGGCGACGGCGGCCTTCGTGCGCGGCGAGAAGAGGACGTGCGAGACGTCGTACTCCTGGTCGCCGGCGATGTCGGTGCGCGTGCCGGTCGCGAGATCGTAGCTCACGAGCCGTTCGGCGTTCGCGTCGGCGCTGGTCGTCACGAGCAGCGCGTGCCCGTCGGGGGTGAAACCTTGCAGGTTCGGCGTTCCGTCCTCGGGTGCAAACCGCACGAGCGTTCGCCAGGGCGCGTCCGCCGTGTCGCGCACGAGGATCTCGTGCGAGGCGTCGGGGTGCTGCGCGACGCCGGCGCGCACGATCATTTCCGCGTCGTCGGCGAAGGACGAGAAGTTCCCCGGATTCTCGGTGTCGAGCACCGCTGTGCCGGTGCGCGGGTCGAGCCGGTACACGTCGAAGAGCTGCCGGTCGCGCCGGTTCATCGCGATCAGCAGCGTGTCCGGACGCGTCAGGTCGAGCGACTGGAGCTGGACGAGGACGCCCTCGTACGGCGTGAGGTCGACCGGCTCCGAGCCGCCGTTCGGGTCGGCCGCGAAGAGGTGGAAGTTCTCGTCGCCGGCGGCGTCCTGGAGGTAGAGGACGCGCGAGCCGTCCGGCGACCAGAACGCGGTCCGGATCGGCCGCTTCGGATCGGAGGCGACGACGCGGTCGTCCTCGGCCCCGATCGTGCGAACCCAGACTGAGAGCACGCCCGCGTGCGGCGCGAGATACGCGATCCGCGCGCCGTCGGGCGAGAGCCAAGGCGCCGCTTTCTCGGGATTGCCGAAGAGGACGTCGCGGGGGATCAGCGGGGGGAGCGGCACCCGCGCATCATGCCGCGCGCCACGACCGCGCTCCTCGCGCGATGCGAGGAGCGTCCGATCGAGCGCGGCCGGAGGCGAGGACCGCGGCAGCAGTAGCCGGTCGCGTTCGCGGCCCCGTTTAGTCGAAGGCGAGCCCGATCGCCGCGCCGATGTCGCGCGCGCCAGCCGGGGTGACGAGGCGGGTGAATCCCAGCTTCGTCGCCTCCGCGGCGCGCCTCGCGGGCTGGGAGACGTTCCGCAACTCGCCCGAGAGCCCGAGTTCCCCGAACGCGACCGCACCGGAGGCGAGCGGGACATCGCGGAACGCCGACGCGATCGCGAGCGCGATGCCGAGATCCGCGCCGGTCTCGTTCACGCGCAGTCCGCCCGCGACCGAGCAGTACACGTCATGCCCGCCTAGGTGCATGCCGGCGCGGCGTTCGAGGATCGCGATGATCATCGCCATGCGCGCGGCGTCGACGTTCGCCGCGAGCCGGCGCGGCGTGCCGTACGCGGCCTCACCGACGAGCGCTTGGATCTCGACCAGCACCGGGCGCGTTCCGACCAGCGTCGGGACGACGCACGAGCCGCTCGGCCTCGGCCCGCGGCCGTGAAGGAAGAGCGCCGACGGGTCGGGGATCTCGTGCAGCCCGCGGTCGTCCATCGCGAAGACGCAGATCTCGTCGATCCCGCCGAAACGGTTCTTGTACGCGCGCACGATCCGGTACTCGCCCGACTGATCGCCCTCGAAGTAGAGCACCGTGTCGACGAGGTGTTCGAGCAGCCGCGGTCCGGCGATCGCGCCGTCCTTCGTGACGTGCCCGACGACGAACGTCGCGCAGCCGGTACGTTTCGCGAACTCCATGAGCACCTGCGTCGAGTCGCGCACCTGCGAGACGCTGCCCGCGAACGATTCGACGTCCGGGAGCCACATCGTCTGGATCGAGTCGATGACGAGGATCTCCGGGACGTCGCGCTCGAGCGCGTCGAGCACCGCGCGCAGGTTGGTCTCCGGGAATACGAGCAGCGTCTCCGCGGCGCCGACGCGCTGCGCGCGCAGCTTCGTTTGCGCCGCCGACTCCTCACCGCACACGTACACCGCTCGCGCGCCGTCGCGCGCAAGCGTGGTCGCGAGCTGCAGCAGCAGCGTCGACTTCCCCGCGCCGGGCGGCCCGCCGAGCAGCACGAGACTCCCCGGCACGATCCCGCCGCCGAGCAGCGCGTCGAACTCCGCCATCCCGGTGCGCCGCCTCGCGACGCGCGTCTCTTCGATCGCCGCGAGCGGCACCGGGCCGTTCGCGCGCAGCGGCGCGACGGCGCGTCCTTGCGCCGATTTCGCCGCCTTCACGACCGGCGCGTCCTCGAACGTGTTCCACGCCTCGCACGACGGACAGCGCCCGAGCCAGCGCGCCGACTCGAACCCGCACCCGGTACAGAAGACCGCCTTCGCCTTCGCCACAACGGCCATCTTCGCGAATCACAGTGACATAGGCCTGGCATTCAGGCTAGTATGATGAAGACATCATGACCGAGCCGATCGAACGCCCGAAGTTGAACCGCAAAGCCGTCGCGATGAAAACGTATCGCGACCGCGTTCACGCGCTGTACGCGGACGTGAGGTCATGGTTGAGCGGCGACGACCGTTTTCGCCTCGAACAATCGGCGTCCGTCGTCCGAGACGGCCTCGGTCGGTACGCGGTCGACCGCTTGCGAGTTTTCGCCGGTGAGGAGCGGATCGCCGAATTCGAGCCGATCGCCGCCACCGTCATCATGGCGGCGGGACAAGTCGACGTCTTGGGCTTGGTGGACTATGCGTGGCTAATCTATTATGAGACCCCGCCGATTGCGGTCACGACGCTCACGGATCGGCGCGGTCACACGACGCGCTCGTCGTTTCCGATCATCGAAGGCATCGACAGGCCCGGTTGGTACTGGACCGACGCACGTCACGACGACGGTGCGCGCTTCCTCGACAACCGTACGCTGTTTGACATCTTCGAGGAGATCTCCGATCTTGAGAGCCAGCCCCATCGAGAGCCTCCACGCGGTTCACACGTCGTATCGTAGAACACGCGATGCGCTCAAGTTCGCTCACCGGGTGCTCCGCACGGATCGAGGAGCTCGGCGCGGCACCCGATTCGCGCGCGTCGCGGAACGGGAGTTCGAGGCCGAGTTCCTCGGGATGCAACGGAGGCTCGACGACGCGACGGTGATCAACCTCTGGGTGGTCTTCGAACGGTTCGTCATCGAGCACGTCGCGGCGAGTTGTTCGACGCAAGCGAACCGTCCGGAGCGCTTCGCAGACCTTCTGCGCGAGAAGACCTCCCATGAGATCGAGAGGTGGCGCGTCGACGAGCTGCTCGATCTCTACAAAGGCTGGGTCGACCCGAGCCGAATCGGGACCGCGAAGCAGGTGAAAGCGTATCGGGACTGGGTCGCTCATCGAAATCCTCGAAAGCCGCCGTCTGCCGTCATCGTGCCCGACCCTGCGTTTCACGCGCTCGTCGGCATCATGCGAACGGTTGAAGTGCACGAACCAGGGGGCTCGCTCTCGGGATCGTAACCTCGTCCAGCGGTATGCCGAACGAGCACGTCGCGATAGACGGATGGGTCGCGAGCGGAAAATCGACGCTATCGCAACTATTGGCCGCGCAAACGGGGCGCCTCTATCTCGACACGGGTGCGATGTACCGCGCGGTCGCGTATCTGGCGCTCAAGAACGGCGTGGACCT